>JAWWOY010000551.1:0-8425 GCA_033851195.1 Kribbellaceae bacterium
CGTGGGTCAGGCGGACTGACCTGACTACCCGCGGATCCGGTGACTGGCGTGAAACTGGCTAGTCACATGTCCACTAACAGTGGAGGGCGACTAGCCCGCCGCCACCTCACGAGTCCGAGTGCAATTCATACGTTGGACCACCTCCCTTCGCGTGTACGTAGAACCTACGTCGGGAGACCGCGGCCTTCAACTAGTTTTCCCACCAGATGAACCGGCCGGCATGGTCCGATGGCCCCTCCCGCTCGCCGACGTCCGGCGACTCATCGAACGCAAGGAGCTCGAGCACTGATGGCAAAGCTGGCCAACGCGACGTCGGTCGCGAAGGGCGCTCAGGGCAGTGCCAAGGCGAAGGTGATCGGTGCTGCGATCCTGCTCGTGATCCTGCTGATCATCTTGTTCAACGTCTTCAACTTCGCCAGTACCGATGCGAACCGGATCGGCCTGCACTACGGCGGTGGTGTGATCGAGAGCAAGAAGTTCAAGTCGATCATCGCGCCGGGTTCGACGAACAGGCTGATCGGGCCCGGCGACACGGTCTACACCTACCCGATCGACCAGCGTTCCTACATCATCGGCGGCGCCGGCGCGGACACCGACAGCGCCGACGAGGTCACCGTGGTCAGCAAGGACAACGTCCGGCTCGGCGTCCGGGTCCAGGTCTACTTCACCCTGAACCGGGAGAAGGACGTGATCCAGTCATTCCACGAGCGGATCGGGCTGAAGACCGCGGCCTACACCACCTCCGGCTGGGACGACATGCTGCAGTCGTACTTCCGGCCGCAGATCGACCGCGCGCTGGCCGCCGTCGCGACCGACTACAACTGGGCCGAGCTCTACAACAACGAGGCCAAGAAGGCGGCCTTCCAGACCGCGGCGGCCAAGGAGTTCACCCGGCTGCTACCGGCGGCCGTCGGCGGCGACTACTTCTGCGGTCCGGCGTACACCGGTGGCAACGCCTGTGGCGAGCTGTCCTTCACGATCCAGAAGCCGACCCCGCTGGACAAGGGCATCATCGACGGCCTCGAGGCCAAGCAGCGCGCCGAGCTGGCCAAGGAGGCGCAGGAGCAGAAGAACCAGCAGGTCAACGTCGAGCTGCAATCGGTCAAGCAGCAGGTCGCACTGCTCGGTGCACAGGGTTACCTGCTGAAATCCGCGATCGAATCGGGCAAGATCCAGTTCATGGTGATCCCGCAGAACGGCAACGTCAGCATCCCGGTGCCGACGCCGACCGTGACCCCGACGCGCTGAGTCGGGTCCGCGCTCCCGCACCCGCTGACCCGTCAGATGAACTTTGCCGGGTCGACCATGATCCAGACCTGCTGGGCTCGGGCGAGGATACGGCCGTCGGCGTCGTACAGGGTGGTGGCGGTGGTTGTCTTGCGGCCGTCCCGGGCCTGTAGGCGGCCCATCACCACGCAGGCTTCACCTGCCGGCGGCCGGGCGTCGATGCATGCCGTGAGCTGCCCGAGCACGGAGGGGCGGTTCTCGAGGTCGATCGTCCAGCCGCCCGGGCAGTCCAGCGCCGCCCACAGGTAGATCGCGTCGACCAGTTCATCCGCGGCCAACAGGTCGCTGCCGGGAGCCCAGGTGCAGGCGGTCCGCCCGTCACCGAGCGGGCCGGGCCGCAGCTGCAGGCCCTCGGCATTCTCGGGCCCGCAGACGAAACACGTCGGGAACGGGTGCCCGGCCAACCCCCGGTACGACGCCTCCGCGGCGCGCGCCTCGTCGTGGCCGACCGGATCCACGATGGCGTCGAGCGTCGAGGAATCGACGTGTACCGCTGCCGCGATCGGGCCGGTGGGACCGGTCAGCTGGGCGCCTTCGGCCGTCACCTCCAGGTCCAGGTCCAGCTCCAGCGGCGGGGCACCCGGAGCCGCACCTGCGGGACCGTACCGTTCGCGGACACCGCGGCGAGCGCCGTACCGACGAGGCCGGTGACATAGCCGCCGTTGCCTGATCGTGCCGGTCCGCGGAAGCGCGGTTCGATCCGCAGGGTGTCGTGCGCAGTCATGGGGAAGGACAGTACTGCCCCGTCCGGAAGGCCGTTCTGGGCCTGCACGGGACAACCGGCGGACCGGTCGCCGGCAGATCCGTTCAGATTTACTGCCCCGATCACTCTCATTCAAGCGACCGTTTGAACTATAGTGACTGCAGGCTGTGGCGCGTGAACAGGTGGGGTGCCTGAGCGCGCGGTGGCCGGGGGGAGGAGAAGTCTGTGGAAACACCCGTGGAATCAACCCGGGAACGACTGCTCAACATCGCGGAGCAGAGGTTCGGCGAAGGTGGGTATGAAGGAACGTCGCTGCGTGCGATCACTGTGGCGGCGGCCGCGAACATCGCGGCGGTGAACTACCACTTCGGCTCGAAGGAGGCGCTGCTGCGGGCGGCGGTCGCCCGAGCGATGGCGCCGGTGAACACCGAGCGGCGACGCCGGCTGGACCAGTTGGAGGCCCTGGGTCCGCCGACGGTCGAGCAGTTGATCCGGGCCTTCATCGAGCCCGGGCTGGACCTGATACTGCGCCGTGGCGAGCGCGGTCCGGTCGTCGCCCGGTTCATCGGCCGGGTCGCGTTCGATCCGAGTCAGCGGATCCGTGAGTTGTATTCGGTCGAGGCGGATCCGGTCGAGGCGCGGTACCTGGCCGCGCTGCAGGCGGCGCTGCCAGGGGCCGCGCCGGAGTCGGTCGCGTTCGGCTATGTGAACATGCTCGGCCTGCTGGCCCTGCATCAGTCACAGGCGCTGTCCCGGGCTGCGGAGGCGGAGCAGGTGGAGGACCCTGGCAGGCTGGCGGAGAACCTGATCGCCTTCCTGGTGGCCGCTTTCGACCGCGGGTTGGGTAGCTGACGGCGGCCGGGACCGGCTTGACCACCGGCGAAGTGGTCCCATCGAGTATGTCCAGGAAATGCTCACGGATGTTCGAACCAGCAGGTAACGCTGCATAATGGCGCTCCGTGGAGCCCTGTGATGTCGTGGTCGCCGTCGATCTCGGTGGAACCCTGATGAAGTGCGGCCTGGTCGCCGCCGACGGTGCCGTGCAGCATCGCGAGACCAGGCCGACACCCCAGCAGGCCGGGGGCCGTGCCGTGCTCGACGCCCTTGTGGGCACAGTCCTCGAACTCGGGCAGAAAGCGTCCGCGGCGGCGCACCGGGTGCGTGGGGTCGGCGTGGTGGTGCCGGGCATCATCGACGCCGAGCGCGGCATGGTCCGGGCCGAGAACCTGGCCTGGGTCGAGATGCCGGTGCTCGCCGAACTGACCGCAGCGGTCGGCCCGGACAAGCCGGTGGTGCTTGCGCACGACGTCCGCGCCGGCGGCTACGCGGAGCTGCGCCGGGGCGCGCTGGCAGGCACCACGAACTCGCTCTTCCTGCCTCTCGGCACCGGCATCGCGGCGGCGATGGTGGTGGACGGCTCACTCGTGTACGGCGATGGCTATGCCGGCGAGCTCGGCCACACCCGGTTCGTGCACGGTGACACCGCCGAGCGATGTGCCTGCGGTCAGTGGGGCTGCCTGGAGACGGTGGCCTCCGCTGCCGCGCTGGCCCGCCGGTACGCCGCCCGCACCGGTCGGGCTGTCGACGACGGAGCCCGCGAGGTGCTCGAACTGCTCGCGGCCGGTGATCCCGACGCCGAAGCGGTCTGGAACGACGCGATGGCGGCCCTGGTGGATGCGCTGGTGCTCTACACGACGCTGGTCGCGCCGACCCGGATCGCGATCGGTGGCGGCCTGGTCGGCGCAGGTGAGACGCTGTTGGCGCCGCTGCGTGAAGGTGTCGCGGGACGGTTGACCTTCCAGCGTGGGCCCGAGATCGTTGCGGCCGTCCTGGGTGAGGAAGCGGGTTGCCTCGGCGCCGCGCTGATGGCTTGGGACCGCGTCCAGGCCGACCTGGGAGGTGAGCAGACGGAATGACGACCTATCGGGTGGCACGGCTCGTCACCCCCGACGACGTACTCGAGAATGCCTGGCTCCAGGTGGTCGACGGCGGCATCCTGGCAGTCGGACTGCGGTCCCAGGGGATGCCGGCTGACGGTGAGCGGCCGGAGGACCTCGGCGACGTGACGGTGGTGCCCGGGTTCGTCGACATCCACACCCACGGCGGTGGCGGGGCGACGTACTCGACCACGGATCCGGAGGAGGCCCGCAAGGTCGCGGCCTTCCATGCCAAGCACGGGACCACCACGACGATGGCGAGCCTCGTCACCGCGCCCCTCGACGACCTGGTCTCGCAGACCGCCTGCCTGGCCGACCTGGTCACCGACGGTGTGATCGCCGGGGTGCATCTGGAGGGCCCGTTCCTGTCCGAGGCACGCTGCGGTGCGCACGAGCCCACGCTGCTGCGCGACCCGGTCGAGGCCGACGTGACGAAGGTGCTCAGCGGCGCGGTGAAGATGGTGACGATCGCGCCCGAGTTGCCGAGCGGCCTGCAGGCGATCCGGCAGGTCGTCGATGCCGGCGTGGTGGCCGCACTCGGGCACACCGACGCGACGTACGAGCAGATGATCCTGGGCGCCGATGCGGGAGCGACCGTGGCGACGCACCTGTTCAACGGGATGCGGCCGTTCCACCACCGCGATCCGGGGCCGGTCGGGGCCGCGCTGAACGACCCCCGGCTGCTGCTCGAGGTGATCAACGACGGCATGCATCTGGACCCGCAGGTGGTCCGGGTGGCGCTGGCCGCCGCAGGCGTCTCGCGGATCGCGCTGATCACCGATGCGATGGTCGCCACCGGGATGCCGAACGGCCGGTACCTGCTCGGCAGCCTGGAGGTCGACGTCAAGGACGGCCTCGCCACCCTGGCCACCGGCACCCATTCGATCGCCGGCAGCACACTCACGATGGACGTCGCCTACGCCAACGCCGTGAAGGCCGGCGTATCGCTGGTGGACGCCTCCCGGATGGCCTCGACCACGCCGGCCGAGGCGTTCGGCTGGTACACCGTCGGCGCTCTGGAGGCCGGCAAGCGGGCCGACCTGGTCGTCCTCGACGACGAGTACGCCGTCCGCAAGGTGATGCGAGCCGGCGCAT
This sequence comes from Kribbellaceae bacterium, assembly GCA_033851195.1. Lineage (GTDB taxonomy): Bacteria > Actinomycetota > Actinomycetes > Propionibacteriales > Kribbellaceae > Kribbella. Next base: position 5,023 of record JAWWOY010000551.1, read on the forward strand.
GGCTGGACTGATAGGCACCGTCACCCTCAACCTGGCGCTCGACGTCACGTACGCCGTCGACGAGTTGGTGCCGGGCGGCAGCCATCGCGTGACCGAGATCCGGCAACGAGCCGGCGGCAAGGGGGTGAACGTCGCCCGAGTGGCGGCGACACTCGGCCATCAGGTACTCGCGCTGGGATTCGTCGGCGGGCTGACCGGGGAGACCGTCGCGGCCGAACTCTTCGATGCCGGCTTGACCGCGCTACTCACCCCGATCGCGGGCGAGACCCGCCGTACCGTTGCCGTCGTCAACGGTACGGACGGTGACGCGACCATCTTCAACGAGACCGGCCCGACAGTGTCGGCCGACGAGTGGCGAGCCTTCCGCGACCGGATGCCTTGGGCAAGGTTGGGAGTACTGGCCTGTTCAGGCAGTCTGCCGCCCGGTCTCCCTGTGGATGCTTACGCCGAGCTTGCGGTGCGGGCCCGTCATCACGAAATCCTGTCGGTGATCGACGCCGGAGGTGAGGCTCTGGCCGCCGCTGCGAAGGTCGGGGCAATCGTGCGTTCCAATGCTGCCGAGCTGCGTGATGCCCTTGGCAACGATGTCTCGGTGGAAGGGGGCGCGCAGCAACTAGTTGGCCTCGGCGCGACCGCTGCCGTGATCACCGATGGCCCGCGCGGCATGGTGGCCGCAAGCCCCGCCGGTATGTGGCGCGCGCTTCCCGTCGAGCAGGTCGCGGGCAACCCGACCGGTGCCGGCGACGCCTGTACGGCGGTGGTCGCGGCGGCTGTCGCGGCATCGCCCGAGCCTGACTGGGCCGAGGTGCTGAAGGCCGCCGTGGCTGCTTCTGCCGCGGCTGTCCTGACGCCCGTTGCCGGGGACATCGAGCTGGCGGCGTACCGGCGCTGGCTGCCACAGGTCGCCGTACAGGTCCTGTAATCGAAGGGAGTTCGTCATGCCGTTGGTTTCCGGAGCCGAGGTCGTGCTGGGCGCGGCCAAGTCCGGCCGAGGCGTGGGCGCGTTCAACGTGATCCAACTGGAGCACGCGATCGCCGTGCTCGCCGGCGCCGAACGGGTGGGCGCTCCGGTCATCCTGCAGATCAGCGAGAACGCGGTGAAGTACCACGGCGCCCTCAAGCCGATCGGTGTTGCCACGCTCGCCGCAGCCTCGGCGTCATCGGTCCCGGTCGTCGTCCACCTCGACCACGCGATGGATCGCGAACTGATCACCGAGGCGGTGTCGCTCGGCTTCACCTCGGTGATGTACGACGCCTCCAAGTTGTCCTACGACGACAACGTCGCCGCGACCGCCGAGGTGACGAGCTTCTGCCACGACCACGGCGTCTTCGTCGAGGCCGAGATCGGCGAGGTCGGCGGCAAGGACGGCGTCCACGCACCGGGCGCCCGGACCCGTCCCGACGAGGCGGTGGCCTTCGCCGAAGCAACCGGCGTGGATGCCCTCGCGGTCGCGGTCGGGTCGTCCCACGCGATGACCGAGCGGAACGCCGAACTTGACTTCGAACTGATCGCCTCGCTGCACGCCGCCGTGCCGGTGCCGCTGGTGCTGCACGGCTCCTCAGGGGTGGCCGACGCGGATCTGACCCGGGCGGTCGAGTCCGGCATGACCAAGGTGAACATCGCCACCCACCTGAACAACGTCTTCACCGACGTGGTTCGCCAGGTCCTCGCCGACCAGCCCGCCCTGGTCGACACCCGCAAGTACCTCGGCCCCGCCCGTGACGCCGTCGCCGCTGAAGTCGCCCGCCTGCTGTTGGTCCTCAAGGCGGTCTAGGCCCGTGCCTGAGGGCGGTGACGTGGACCCACAGCCGGTGTTGGCGCGCAGCCTGGGCGTGGTCGATGCGGTCGTCATCGGCCTCGGCTCCATGGTCGGAGCCGGAGTCTTCGCGGTCTGGGCACCGGCTGCGCGGGCCGCCGGTTCGGCGCTGCTCGTCGGCTTGGTCATCGCGGCGGTCGTTGCCTACTGCAACGCAGCCTCTTCCGCCCAGTTGGCCGCGGTCTACCCGGTCTCCGGCGGCACCTACGTCTATGGACGCGAACGGCTCGGACCTGGTTGGGGATTCGCCGCCGGCTGGTCTTTCGTTGTCGGCAAGACCGCGTCGTGTGCGGCAATGGCGCTCACCTTCGCGAGCTACGCCGTGCCAGAGCCGGGATGGCCGCGGCGAGTCGTTGCGTTGGCCGCGGTGGTAGCGCTCGCGGCGGTGAACTACCGCGGTGTTACCCGCACCGTCCGGCTGACCAGGATCCTGATCTGTTGCACCTTGGCAGTGCTGGTCACCGTTCTGGTGATCCTGCTGACCGCGCCCGCCAACAACTCGCTTCCGGCGGTCTGGCCGGCCGGCACCAGCCCGTACGGCGTCCTCCAGGCGGCCGGGCTGCTGTTCTTCGCATTCGCCGGGTATGCCCGGATAGCCACCATGGGGGAGGAGGTCCGCGATCCTGCGAGGACGATCCCGCGAGCCATCTCGATCGCGCTGATCATTTCCGTCGGCCTCTACCTGGTTGTCGGTATCGCACTGCTGCTAGTCCTCGGCCCGGCCAGGATTGCCGGCGCGACAGCTCCACTGGCCACCGCGGTTGACGTGGCCGGCGCCGGCTGGGCGGTCCCGGTTGTCCGGGTCGGTGCCACCCTGGCCAGCCTCGGTGCGCTCCTGGCGCTGATCACCGGGATCGGCCGGACCTCGCTCGCAATGGCGCGCAACGGCGACCTGCCGCGCTGGCTGGCCGCCGTACATCCGCGATTCCAGGTGCCGCATCACGCCGAGATCGCGCTAGCGATCGTGGTGGGGGTGCTGGTGCTGACGACGGATCTGCGCGGCGTGATCGGCTTCTCGTCGTTCGGTGTCCTGCTGTACTACGCCATCGCGAACGCGGCGGCCTTCACCCAGCCCGCAGAGCAACGCCGCTGGCCCCGCGCCCTCAATGTGCTCGGCCTGCTCGGCTGCCTGACTCTGGCAGTCACCCTTCCCCTCACCTCGGCCCTCAGCGCCGCCATCCTCCTGGCCTTGGCTCTCCTGGCCCGCTTCGCCCTCCACCGGCGCCAACAGACCGACTGAGTTCGCCGCGGTACTGGGCGCAGTTGTCGCGTCAGCTGGGGCTTCGAGGTCAAGTCCGCCAGCCGGTACGTCGCCGGCCCTAACCCCGGCGGACCGCCACGCGTATACAACCCTGCCTGGAACCGTTGGCAACCGCTTGCTGAGGGACTTCTGTAGGCGTGGGTGTCCGGATCGGGCCGAATCGCGCCAGTTGGGGGCCGGCATCCCGGCGCGTCTCCACGTGGCGGAAGTACCCCTTGCAGGGTCCTCGAATCTGGCTCCTTGACCATTCGGCTAGCTATCAGGGTATTGTACTAGTTAGCTAGATGAATGGAGGTTATGATGATCGAGTTCCATCTGGACGGCC
>JAWWOY010000601.1:0-5603 GCA_033851195.1 Kribbellaceae bacterium
GACTATGTCGACATCTTTTACCACCACCGACCGGACCTCTCCACCCCGGTGGAGGAGACGGTCGGCGCGCTGGTGAGCGCCGTCCAGCAGGGCAAGGCCTTGTACGTCGGCGTGTCCAACTACCCGACCGAGCGTGCGCACGAGGTGGCCGAGCTGCTACGTGCGGCAGGGGTACCACTGCTTGTCCACCAGCCACGCTACTCGATCTTCGACCGCGGGCCTGAGATCACCGGGCTGCTCAAGCTGGCGGCCGAGGATGGCTTCGGGCTGGTTGCCTACAGCCCGCTCGCTCAAGGCCTGCTGACCGACAAGTATCTCGACGGCACCATCCCGGCGAGTGCCCGAGCCGCGAACAGCAGCTTCCTGTCGCCTGATCAGATCGACGACGTGTACCGGGAGCGGGCGACGGCGCTCAACGAGATCGCGCAGCAACGCGGCCAGTCGCTGGCTCAGCTCGCGCTCCAGTGGGTGCTGCGCCAGCCGCAGGTCACCACCGCGCTGATCGGAGCGAGCTCGACCAGGCAGCTCGACCACAACCTCGCGGCGCTGGCCTTCCCGCCGCTGACCGAGGAGGAGCTGGCCCTGATCGACCAGCACGGTATCCACGGCACCGGACAGCGTGCCTGAGTGCCATCCGCTACATCTGGGCCAGCACTTGGGCTGGCTTCAGCAGAGTCAGGAGACGTCGTGACCGTATCCCCAGAAGCTTCGTACCGATTGCGCTACGGATCCGAGGCGCCGTTCGATCTGCCGGCTCGATGGACCGAGGTACTGGCGAACCAGCTGGCCCACCGATCGGTGCGCAGCTACCGGTCCGACCCGGTCTCCGACGAAACGTTGACGGCGCTGGTCGCCGCGGCGCAATCGGCTCCGACGTCGGGCAACCTCCAGCTGTGGAGCGTCGTCGCGGTTCGCGACGAAGGTCGACGTACGCGTCTCGCGGAGCTTGCCGGTGATCAGCAGTTCATCGTCCAGGCGCCACTGCTGCTGGTCTGGCTCGCCGACCTCGCCCGGGCGCGACACGTGACAGAGGAGATCGGCCTGGCGACCGCGGAGGGAGCGGACTTCGTCGAGAGCGCGCTCTTGGGTTTCGTCGATGTCGCCCTCGCGGCGCAGAACGCGGCGCTGGCCGCCGAGTCGCTCGGGCTGGGGACAGTGTTCGTCGGAGCGATCCGGAACCGGCCGCTCGACGTGGCTGCGGAGCTCGATCTGCCGCCGAACGTGTTCCCGGTCTTCGGACTGGTGGTCGGCCACCCCGATCGGCACGACGAGACGACGATCAAGCCGCGGCTGCCGCAGCAAGCGGTCCTGCATCACGAGCACTACGAGCTCGAGTCGCAAGCAGTCCACGTGGACACCTATGAGGAGCTGCTCAACAGCTACTACTCCGCCGCGGGCCTGCCCGAGAGCTGGGTACGACGAGTTGCCACCCGCTTCGGCAGCATCGCCGGGCTGAGAGGCCGCGAACACCTGCGCGAGGCCCTCCGCGTCCGTGGCTTCCAGTTGCGCTGAGAACCTCCTCAGGTGCAGTCGGTGTCGATGAGGCTGGAGCGGGTGAGGGTGGCACCTTGTTCTACGGGTCATGCGTCGTTGCGCTCCCAGGCTGACCACGAGTCGACGAACAGGCCTATCCGCTGGCCGAGCAGGGCGCCGACGAAGACGAGTGCCGAGCTGGAGACGCCGCCACCTGACGCTGCGCAACCTGGAGCGCGACGGCCTGCTGATCCGGACGGTCCACCCCACCACGCCGCCCCAGATGGACTAGGCCGCCACCGACATCGCTCTCGAACTTTACGAGTCCACCCAGCCGCTGACCGGCTGGGCAGAACGTCACCAAGAGGCGATCACCGCGGCCCGGGCCGCCTACGACGCGTCGACCCGGACCGCTTGACCCTGTTCAGGTGGTCGTGAGGACGAGCTTGCCGCGATTCGTCCCGCCGGCCAGGCGGTCCAGGGTGACCTTGGCGTCGGCCAGCCGGAGTACCTCGGAGACGTCGATCCGCACCTGACCAGAGGCGACCAGCTCCAGCGCGGCCTGGCCGAAGCGACGGACGAACTCGGGACCGCGGCGAGCCAGGTCGTCGATGTTGAAGCCGCCCACGAGCTGGTTGTTCTTCCAAGCGGCCGGAGCTCGAACGTGAGGTCGGGATGTCCGCCGGCGTCGCCGAAAGCAGCAAGCCGGCCGAAGGGCGAGAGCAGTTCGCTGTCCGGCCGGCCGGGTCCCTCGGTGTGACGAGCGCCTCGTAGGCGAGTTTCGCGTTCCGCCGCGCCTCCGGGCGATGCGCTCTCAGTTCGTCCAGCGAGCTGCCCGGTTCGATCCCGGCCCAGTCGGTCGATGACGTCAGTTTTGTGGAGATCCCTTCAGGGGGTGAGTTGCCAGCCGAAGTGCGGGACGACCCGGGTGGCGATCAGTTCGATGGACCGCAGCGTCAGCCGGTGGGGCGGATCGACCGAGTGCACCTGGAAGGCGACGTCCGTCGCGCGAGCGAGAGCGGAGTCTTCCGCCAGGGACCTGATCACGTCCTCGGGGGTGCCGACGTGGGTGTCGAGCGCCTGGATCAGATCTGCCAGCGGCGCGTCCTTCAGCCGCGGGTCGAGGTACTTCATCACCGCGGCCGCCCGGCGGAGTCCGAGGTCGGCGTGGTGGAGGGCCTCCTCGCGGTCCTCGGAGACGAACAACGTGCGGGACGCCAGGATGCGCGGCCGGCCCGTTTCCGGCAGCACGCCCAGATACGCGTCGATGATCGGGTTCTGCAACTCTGGCAGCGTCGCCGCCGGAGCGGACTGATCGCGGGGCTGGGTCCGGGAGAGCATCAGGCCGTCGCCGCGGCGGCCGGCGCGCTCGCCTCCGGCGGCCGAGAACGTTGCCTGCCACAACCGTTCGGGCAGCGTCCCGCCGGCCGGGTAGAGCCGGTTCTCCGGCCCGCCGAGATCCTTTCCCCGCCAGGCATCGAGAAGAGTGGCCAGATGCGCTTCGAAGGTCTTGTACCTCGCGCCGAAGGTCTCGCCGAAGGCCGTGAACGAGCTTGGCGTACCACCGGAACCGAGGCCGATCTCGAGCCGTCCGCCGGACAGTACGTCGAGCACCGCGGCATCCTCCGCGACCCGGACCGGTTCCTCCATCGCCAGCGTGATGACACCGGTGCCGAGGCGGATCCGACTGGTCCTCGCCGCGATGTGCGCGAGCAGCACCAACGGCGACGGAAGACCCCCCTCGGCCTCGTGGAAGTGATGCTGCGCCACCCACGCCGAGGTGAAACCGAAGCGCTCGGCCTGCTGGATCTGCTCGGTGGCGAAGCGGTACCGGTCGGCGGCCGTGCCGGTCTCCAGGAGCCGGGTGAAGAAGCCCACGCGCGTCATCGGTACTCCTCGCTCTGGCCGCCGACGGCGAGACCCGGCCGGGGATCGCCTTGAGCAGCATTCGGGTGTAGCCGGACTGCGGGTCGTCGAATACACCCGACACCGGCCCCTGTTCGACGATACGGCCCTCCTGCATCACGGAGACCGTGTGCGCGATGCGCCGAACGACCGGCAGGTCGTGCGAGATGAACAGATAGGTCGGGCCCAGCTCCCGCTGCAGGCAGCGCCGAAGAATTCGCCTTCCAGCGATTCCGACGCGCGGCCGTCCGGGCCTTTCGGCACATCGCCGGATTTGTGAGAGAGATCGCCGGCCGGGCGTGTGATCTCGAGTGCTGGCTTACCGGGACCCGGGAGTAGCCGGGTGCGCTATCGGGGAGTCAACACACAGAACTCATTGCCATCGGGATCGGCCATCACCACCCAACTGACCTCTCCCTGGCCGATGTCGATGCGAGTCGCCCCGAGCGCGATGAGGCGGTCGACCTCCGCTTGCTGGTCGCCGTCGACAGGTGGAGTGAGATCGAGATGCAGCCGGTTCTTCCCGGTCTTCGGATTCACTGGCGGACCGCCCCACGTGATCTTCGGACCACCGTGCGGCGAGCGGATCGCGGTCTCTTCGTCCTGGTCCCAGACCAGCGGCCAGCCCAGCGCTTTGCTCCAGAAGTACCCGACGTCCTGCGAACCGTCGCTCGACAGGGCTCCGATGAATCCGCAGTCGGCAAGGAAGTTGTTGCCCGGCTCGATGACGCAGAACTCATTGCCTTCGGGGTCGGCGAGCACCACATGACCCTCTTCGGGGCGTTGACCGACGTCGATGTGCCGGGCGCCGAGTTCGAGCGACCTCGCCACCGTCTGCTGCTGGTTCTCGAGGGATGTGCTCGTCAGATCGAAGTGCATCCGGTTCTGGCCGGTCTTCTGCTCCTGGGTCGAACGGAAGCGGATCCGGAACCCGGTGTCATCGCTCGGCAGGAGCGCGATGCCGTCGTCGGGGTCGTCGGCCATCTCCCAGCCCAGGACGCCGGCCCAGAAGCGCGCGACACGGAGCGGGTCATTCGCATCGAAGCAGAGCGCGAGGAGCTGAGAAGTCATTCCGTACCTCCGTATGCTGGGTTGTCCGGCAGCTTAGAGGCCTTCATGCATTGAGGAAACTGCTTTATCCTGGTACCCGCGCGGAAGATGAGGTATCAACTGTCGGGATGGGATGGCTGTCTCCGACAGACCCGCGCAGCCATCGGACCCTACAAAGACAAGGGTCGATCCGGTGCGCTACGAATAGGTTGGCCAACTATGGCAAACCATCCCGATGCTGGTGCGCACTCCAATCGGCTCCGGCAGGCCGTCCTCGAAGACGTCGACTTTCTCGCCGATGTGGTGATAGCCGCGACGAGAGCCCAGGGCCGACAGGGACGACTTCGCCGAGCCGCAGCTCACGGGCGTGTCGCGGCCGCCGTGGGCGAAGGCGCGAGCTGTGTTCGATCCGTCCACAGCTACCTTGGGGAACCTGACCACCTGAGCATCGGCGACGGGCAGGCCCGATCAACCACAAGCTCGGCTATAGCGGAGGAGTTCCACGATGGACGGTATCGATCCCAAGGAAGTGCCTAGTGGCACGGGGTGTGTGGAGTGTGAGGCTGCCGGCGGCTGGTGGGTGCATCTGCGTCGTTGTGCGAAGTGCGGTCACATCGGCTGCTGCGATTCCTCGCCTGAGCAGCACGCCAGTCACCACGCGGCGCAGACAGGGCACCCGCTCGTCCAGAGCTTCGAGCCGGGAGAGACGTGGTTCTGGAACTATCAGGCCGAGAGCTACTACGACGGCCCCCGGCTCGCCGACCCTCAGCACAGGCCATTCGACCAAGCGGTCCCAGGGCCGAAGGAGCGCGTGCCGACGGACTGGCGACGTCTGGTGCGATGAGAGCGAGAATCCGGCGGTCGTCGCCGTAGTCGACAAAGCCGGTACGGCGGCGCCGGGATCGCAACGCCGCCGTACCACTGCGATCAGACGGCGATCCGGCCACCGTCGACGGGGAGCTGGGCTCCGTGGATGTAGGCGGCGTCGTCGCTCAAGGGTTTCACCGCGGCCGCGATCTCCTCGGGCAGCCAGGGGCGGCCGTGCGGCGTGGTGGCGGCGTGCCGCGCTCGGCCATCTGTGGCGCCAGGGCGGAGACGAGGAAGAACGGCGCCTTGACGTTGATGTTGTAGACGGCGTCGAAGTCGTCCTGGCTGGCGTCGGCGGTCGGTCCGAA
>JAWWOY010000652.1:0-2634 GCA_033851195.1 Kribbellaceae bacterium
GCGTCCCGCGGGTCCTTGCCCTTCATGAAGATGCTGTAGCCGCGGAAGATCGAGGAGGTGCTGTGACACTCCTGCACGGTCTTCTGCTTGAAGTCGACGTTGGCGTAGATGCCGAGGCTGCCGACGATCCTGGTGATCGGGTCCCAGGCCATCTCCACGACATCGGACTCAGTGGAGGCGCCCGGAGCAGGGCTGATCTTCGGTTCGGTGGTGGTCATGGCCTACCAGACCTTCTCGTAGCCGGTGGCGAGGCTGGAGCCCTTGTGCCGCCATTTGGGTTCTTTGTTCGCCGTGTTCTGGGTGATCTTGCGCAGCCGCCGGATGACGGTGCCGTAGACCGTGCTCGCCGCGACCGAGACCCTGCTGCCCGGCGGTTCGTCCATGAACGGCATGAACTTGTCGGGGAAGCCGGGCATCGTGCAGGCGATGCAGATGCCGCCCACGTTCGGGCAGCCGCCGACGCCGTTGATCCAGCCTCGCTTGGGCACGTTGCAGTTGACCACCGGCCCCCAGCAACCCAGCTTGACCAGACACTTTGGCGAGCCGTACTCGGTGGCGAAGTCGCCCTGCTCGTAGTAGCCGGCCCGGTCGCAGCCCTCGTGCACTGTTCGGCCGAACAGCCATTGCGGTCGCAGTTCGGCGTCCAGCGGGATCATCGGTGCCTGACCGGCCACCTGGTACAGCAGATAGACGAGCGTCTCGGACAGGTTGTCCGGGTGGATCGGGCAGCCCGGTACGCAGACGATCGGCAGGCCGGCCTTGGACTTCCAGCTCCAGCCGAGATAGTCGGGTACCCCCATCGCCCCGGTCGGATTCCCCGCCATCGCGTGGATCCCGCCGTACGCCGCACAGGTGCCGACGGCAACTACCGCGGTCGCCTTGGAAGCCAGCCGGTCCAGCCACTCGGAGGTCTTCATCGGTTGCCCGGTCGCGGGATTGTTGCCGAACGAGGCCCAATAGCCTTCGGACTTGATCGCCTCGTTCGGGATTGACCCCTCGACGACCAGGACGAACGGTTCGAGCTCACCGCGGTCGGCCTTGTGCCACCACTCGATGAAGTTGTCGGCGCCCGTCTCCGGGCCGCACTCGAAGTCGATCAGCGGCCAGTGCACGGCGATCTTCGGCAGTCCCGGCAACGCGCCCAGCACGATCTCCTCGATGCTGGGCTGGGTGGCCGCGGTGAGGGCCACCGAGTCGCCGTCGCAACTCAGCCCCCCGTTCATCCAGAGGATGTGGACGACACCTTCGTCGGTCGTCGCTTGAGCTTGTTCGGGTTCCAGCGTCGTGGACATCGTCCGAGCCGCCTCCTTCGAGGGCTGGTATGACGGTGCCGCCGCCGCGGCAGGCGGCACACGTTCTCCCCGGACATTACTTCCGGAATCCGCACCGGGACAGACACTTGTGTCAGGTATTAATGGCCGGTTCGGGAAGTCCGGGATTCCGCGATTCGGCGACATTCGGTGACGTTTCCGGTCATCGACGCAGCCTTGCGGGAAGGCTACCGTTGAGCACCGAAGCAAACTGCCGAGAGCCGTGCCGAGATGTCTGACGATCCCGAGCCGGACGGCCCCGACTTCGCGACTTTCATCTCGCCCGTGGTCGTCGTCGCTCACACTTTCCCGGCCCGGCCGGGCTCGCTTCCGGACGCCGAGGTCTTCGTCCGTGAGGCGCTCGAGCCGGTCGATCTGGAGCCGGCCGAGGGCGTCGCCTTGTTCGACGCCATCACCACCGCGATGCTGGCCGCCGCCGGGCCTTCCAACGGTTCCTTCGACGTCACCGTGCGGTTGTTCCCTGACGGTGTCGAGGTGGAGGTGCTGCACGGCGCCGCGATGCGCCGGCTCGGTACCTCGCCGCGGGTCGGCGAGGAACCGTTCGCCGACTGGCTGAACGGGGTACTGCTTCGCAACGACCTGTCCCAGCAGGCCGCGGCGCGCCGGATCGGCGTCTCGGTCCGGACCATCAGCCGGTGGCTGCGCGGCGATACCGAGCCGCGGCTGCGCGATCTTCGCCGGGTGCACTCCCTTTTCGGTTCCTGAATCCGTCCGGTAATTTCCCACCCTGGCGCGCGGGCGCTGTCGGGTCTACGCTCCGAATTAGTCCGCCAATGGCCGAATTCGCGATCGCGCGCGGTCCCTTCGACATTCAACCTCTTCAATTCTGGCGCGGTGGGGGTGGAAGCCACGACCGATCGGGTTCCGCGCATCCGCTCCCGCGTTGCCGTGACCGGGGTAGTCCAGGGCGTCGGCTTCCGTCCGTTAGTCTATGCGCTGGCCCGCGAACTCGGCCTGTCCGGGCAGGTCGCCAACACCTCCGCCGGCGTCATCGCCGAAGTGGAAGGCCCGCAGCCGGCCGTCGCTGCGTTCACCGCGCGGATCGGATCGGAAGCGCCGCCGCTGGCCGTGGTGGAGAAGGTCAGTACTGCGGAGCTGCGGGTGCGGGGCGGCACCGAGTTCGTCATCCTCGACTCGGCCGCGGGATCCGGCCGCACCCTGGTCTCGCCGGACGTTGCCACCTGCAACGACTGCGTGGCCGAGTTCGGGGATCCCGCCGACCGGCGCTATCACCACCCGTTCATCACCTGCACCAACTGCGGTCCCCGCTTCACCATCATCACCGGCCTCCCGTACGACCGCC
>JAWWOY010000660.1:0-20475 GCA_033851195.1 Kribbellaceae bacterium
GTCGTTGTCAGAGGGCCCCGCGTGCGTGGGTGAGTTCGATCGCGGCGAGCGTGGACTTGAGGTGGGTGACCGTCAAGGTGACCGCTTCCTCGATTTTGCCCTCCCGGTACAGCCGGACCATCGCCGCGTGTTCGACGTTGGCCTCGTTCACCTGTTCCGGTCGGGTCGCGAGCGAGAGGGCAACGTAGGGGGCTGCGCTGTCTCGGAGACCGTCGAGGATTTTCGACAGGCGACTGGAACTGTCCGGTTCGAAAAGAGTTGCATGGAAGTGCCTGTTGAAGTCGGACCACGTCACCGGGTTGAAAGGTTCTTCCATCCGCTTCTGAAGTGCCTCGGCGCGGGCGAGCTGCTCATCAGTGACGTACGGGACGACCCGTCGGACTTCGAGTGGCTCCAAGGTCATGCGCAGCTCGTACAGTTCACGCACCTCCTTGATGTCGAGGGAGCGGACCAGGGCTCCCCGATGGGCGTCGAGCACGACGAGGCCTTCCGTGGCGAGGTCCCGCAAGGCCTCGCGGACGGGCGTCGTGCTGACGCTGAGCTGCTGAGCCAGATCGGTCTGCAGGAGTCGGGTGCCCCCCGGGAGGGTGCCGTCGAGAACAGCGGCCCGCAGCGTCGAACGCACATATTCGTATGCCGTCGGGCCCCGGCCCGCGGGTGCGAAGGAGCTGAGGTTCGTGCTGTGGGTGTCAGCTCGGGTGCTGGAACCCCTGACCGTCATGTGCCCTCCGGTTGCCAAGGGTCCACCCCTCGTCGGGCGAACTCCGCCTCGATCTCCTTGGTCGTGAAGCCTAAGCGCAACGAAGCCCAGAGCAACACACGTGCCTTCACCGAGGTGAGCCACCCCGCCGCGATCGCCCCACGCTGACAAAGATCGCGCTCGGACCCTGGGAAGCCGTAGGTCCGCTTCGCTGTAGTGCCCGAGCCTGTCCTGCTCGCGAACACCACCGGGCATACCGGGGTGGCTTCGCCTACGACGTCTGCAAGGCTGGACGACACGTGCCCGACCCCGAAGGACCCGATCACCACTCCGTCGAATCCCGCCTCGACGACAAGCCGAAGGACCTCTCCGGAGTCCGCGAGATGGGTCGTGAGGAGCCCGACCCGAGGCGATGACGTTGCCGTTCCCTGGTCGCCGGCCAACGGTGGGTGGCGCCGCGAGCGGCCCCGAAAGACGACACCTCCCTCCACAAGGCGGCCGATAGGACCGAACACAGGCGAGCGGAAGGCGTTGACCGACATGGAGTCAGACTTGGAGACCCACGCGGCCTCATGGACCTGGTCGTTGAGCACGACAAGGACACCGCGGCCTCCCGCGCTCGGCTCGATCGCCGTCAGCACCGACGCCAAAATGTTGGCCGAGCCATCAGACCCGGCTTGCTCCGGTGCGCGCATGGCCCCGGTCACGATGAGCGGTTCCGAGCGATCCCAGAACAGGTCCAGAAGGTAGGCGGTCTCCTCCAACGTGTCGGTGCCTTGCACCAAGACGACACCGCACGCGCCAGCGTCCACCTCGGTACGAGCCCAGGCCAACGATCGCATCATGTCGGCCTCAGTGAGCGAAGCGCTGGGCTTCGAGGCCAGGTTCGTCGTGGTCACTTCCGCCACGTCCGCCAAGCCCGGGACCGCGTCAACGAGCTCCGCCGCGCTCAGGGTCGGGACCGCCCCGGTCCCAACGGTATTCGTCATGGCGATGGTTCCGCCCATGCCTCCGATCGCCACTCGCCGTGGAGCCATCGCACGCACCTCATCGTTCGGAGTCCATCGACACATTCCTGACACTCTATACACTGCAAAATACATTGTGCACACTGCGCGGTTCGCGTCGCCGTGATCGCCACCGTCTGGAGGAACCCTCATGGCACACACGGAACGGTTCGAGCGGTCCAAGGAGGCAAAGCGGGCCGGGGGAGGAGCCCGACTCACCAAGGCTGTGGCGTTGACCAGCCTTGTCGTGGTCGCCGGGTCCTACGTCGTCAATGCGATGGACCGGCAGGTGTTCCCGGTGCTCCTGCCCGACATCCGGCACGAGTACTCATTCACCCTCGCCCAGGGAGGGCTGCTGGCGACGATCTTCACATTGGGTATCGGCCTCGCCGGCGTCCCCACCGGGTTCCTCCTGGATCGCTTGTCGCGCAAGGCGGTGATGCTCATCGGGATCGTCATCTATTCAGCCTTCACCCTCCTGACCACGGTAGCCGTCGGTTTCGGGGACATGTTCGTCTACCGGGCACTGTCCGGGGTCGGCGAGGCAATGCAGAACGCCGCCTTGTTCTCCGCGGTCGGGGCCTACTTCTTCGCCAACCGAGCGATGGCTCTCGGAAGCCTCAACTTCGCCTACGGGCTTGGCGGGTTCCTCGGTCCCTATGTCGGCGCAAAGATGGGCATCGCCGGCGGCTGGCGGGTTCCCTTCTACGTCTATGGGGCTATTGGCCTCATCTTCGTCGTGGCGATCATGCTGTTCATCCGCAAACAGTTCACCGAACAGGTCGAGGGCGGAACCAGCGAGACGACGGTCCGCAACTACGAACACGTGTACCAGCAGCTGTTCAACCGGAACATTCTTCTGCTGGGCTTGACAGCCGTCGTCGTCGGCCTCGCGATGTACGGCTACCTCGGTCTCTACCCGACCTTCCTTCAAAGCGTGCTTCACTTCAGCAAGTCGGAGGCCGGCCTCGCAGCCAGCATGTTCGGCCTCGGCGCGCTCGTGGGCCTTCCCGCCGGATACATCGGCGACAAGGTCAATCAGAAGTGGGTGCTGATCGTCGCGCTCCTAGCCGGGTGCGTCGTGGGCTACCTCATCTTCAACGGACCGTCGTCGGCCGGCGCCCAGTACGCGCTGTCGTTCGCCGAAGGCGCGATCGGTAGTGGCTTCTGCTTCGTCAACGTCTACGCCGCGATGCAGCGCGCTGTGCGACCGCAGATGATCGGGCGGGCATCCGGTCTCTTCGTCTCCTGTCTCTACGTCCCTGCGTCGTTGGCCGGCTACCTGTTCGCCCAGCTCGTCGGTGGGATCAGCTGGGGCGCTGCCGGGCTCATCCAGCTCGGGCTGCTCCCACTCGTCGGCGTCGTGGCGATGCTGTTTGTCGACCCCCGACGCTTCTCCAGCGCCGAGCCCATGCCAGGCCACTGACACCCCGAATGCCGCACAGGCAAGGGGCCTCGCCCGGCTCCGAGTCATCGCCCGCCTCAACCCGGAGGACCCACCACATGCAGCCCCAGCCCGGACCCCGCCGCTGGCATGAACAGAGATGGATCATCGATTCAGTCCTGCGCACCGACGGCCTCGAGTGGGATCAGCCCCGCATCGCCTACACGATGCGACCCATGGGCATCGACGCATCCCCGGACTTCCACTTGGCTCGGACTCGAATCTCCAAGTTCGCCGACCTGGTGCCGGTCTTCACCGAACTGGCCGAGCGTCGGGAGCGTCTGGCCACCGAGGCAGAGGAGGCGGGCCGACTCGTCACGGCCAGGGAGCACTGGTTTCACTGCTCGCTGCTCTTCGCCACGGCCGAATGGTCCATTTGGGAGGACTGCACGCTGCTCACCGAGCTCGACGACCGCAAGAACCGCGCGTACGCGGCATACGCGCGCCTCGCAGACCACCACGTCGAACGTGTCGAGATCCCACTAGGTGACGCATTCATCCCCGCATGGTTCCACCTGCCCCCGGGGCACACCGAGGGCCTGGTCCCGACGGTGATCGCCTGCGGTGGTATGGACGCGGCCAAGGAGCTGAACGTCAACCTCTACGGCGACAAACTGCTCCAGCGGGGCTTTGCCGTGCTGTCCTTCGACGGTCCGGGCCAAGGGGAGGCTCCGGTCCGTGGCCTGAAGTTCACACCGACCAACTGGATCGACGCCGGCGAGGCCATCATGCAGTGGTGCCGGGAGCGGGCCGAGGTGGACGACGACAAGATCGTCGGCTTCGGGTTGTCCTTCGGGTCGTATTGGATGTCGCAGATCGCTGCTTCCCAGCCGTCCCTCAAGGGCGTCGCGGTCGGCTTGGTCTGCCACGAGCCCGGAGGTCACATGATCTTCGAGATGGCCTCGCCGTCCTTCAAGGCGCGCTATATGTGGATGGCGGGCCTCGAGCATGACGAGCCCGCCTTCGACCGGATGGCTCAGCAGATCGACCTTCGGCCCGTCATCGGCGATATGCAGGTTCCGTGGCTGGTGGTCGCCGGTGACGAGGACGAGCTCTCGCCGATTCAGCACAGCTACGACCTGGCCCGGGCCTGCCCGAGCCCGTCGCCGATGCTCGTCTACCAGCAGGGCCGACACGCCCTCTCACTCCCGACGTCGTCGGTCGCGTCCGGGCCCAATTGGTTGACCTACTCCGCCGACTGGCTCCTCGACCGAGTCAAGGGCGTGCCCGCCGAGGACGTCGTCGACTACGTGCGGCCCGACGGGACGATCGAGCGCCCACCCCACCCGAAGGAGCACGCCGAATGACACCACTTCCCGACCTCGCCGGCGCGTCGCTCGCCGTCGTGACCATCGACGTCCACCGAGGGCATCTCGACCCCGCGGTGGCGACCATGCCGCTGGCTGCCGACCGCGCGACCCGAGTCGTGGCCGCAAACGGCAGACTCGTCGCGGCAGCCCGCGACCACGGCCTGCCCGTCGTCCACGTGGTCACCTCGTACCACGGGGTCGAGGAGATCTCGAGCAACCCGTGGTGGGCCTCCGTCGCCGGCTCCGACGCGACCCGAGGGGGAGTGCTGCGCCATCAGCTACCCGGCAGCCCCGGACTCGAGGTCATGCCGCAGGTCCTCGACGCCGCACGCGACATCGTCGTGTCCTCCAAAAAGCGCTACGACTGCTTCCACGCCACCGAGCTCGACCACGTCCTGCGCTCTCGCGGCGTCGACACCTTGCTGCTCACCGGGGTCAACACCAACAGTTGCGTGCTGGCGACGACCATTGCGGCGAACACCCGGGACTACCGGGCGATCGTCGTGGCGGAGTGCGTCGACACGATGGACCCCACTCACCACGACACCGCCCTGGCGATCATCGGTCAGGCCTTCGGCTGGGTCGCGTCCCTCGACGACGTGGTGAGTGCGCTGTGACGGGCGACATCAGGGTCGTCGACGTCCACGCGCACGTCATCCCGCCACAGCTCGTCGCCGCGATGCGTGCCGACGCGGCGCCGGACGGGATCCAGCTGGAGTCCCGCGACGGCGCACCCTGGGTGGTGCACCGGCAGGGATACAGCTACCCGCTCCTGGACGCCTTCCACGACATCGAGACCCGCCTGCGCACGATGGACGACATGGGCGTCGACACCGCCCTGCTGTCCACGCCCCCGACGCTCTTCCTCTACTGGGTTGACCCGGCCACCGCGCTGGATGCCGCCCGCTCCGTCAACGACAGCGTCGCGCAGATGGCGAGCGAGGCGCCGGCCCGTTTCCGAGCGATGGCCACGCTTCCCCTGCAAGACCCCGATGCCGCGTGCGTCGAGCTGACCCGATGCGTCACGGAGCTGGGGATGTGCGGCGCTCAGGTCGGACCACACTGCGAGGGCCAACCGCTCGACGACCCGGAGCTGAGGCCGGTGCTGGAGACCGCCCAGCAGCTCGGGGTCCCGCTCGTCGTCCACCCCTACTACGTCGGATCCACCCCTGGACTGGACGACTTCTACCTCACCAACCTCCAGGGAAACCCGTGGCAGACAGCGGTGTGCGCATCGCGACTCATCCTCTCGGGCACGCTCGACGACCTGTCCGACCTCGATGTGCTGCTGGTCCACGGCGGTGGGCACCTGCCCTACCAGATCGGACGTCTCGACCACGGCCACCGCGTCCGGTCCGAGGCACGAAACCCGATCGCCCCACCAAGCCACTACCTGCGGCGCTTCCACTACGACACCCTCACCCATCGCCCGCAGTCAACACGATGGCTGATCGACCAGGTCGGAGCCGACCGCGTCGCGTTCGGTACCGACGTCCCGTTCGATATGGCCGGCGGCTCGCTCGAAGCCCAGCTGGCCGGACAACCCACCACGACGGAGGAGATGCACTGCATCGGCCACCGCACCGCCGAGATCCTCTTCGGCCTGAGCGAACGGGAGAACCCGTGACGGAGACCCTGCTGCTGCACATCGACGGCAAGGACGCCACCGCTGAGAACTGCGCGACCTTCGAGCTGCGCAACCCCGCCACTGGTGAGCTGCTCCACGACGTGGCACACGGGACGATCGGCGATGTCGACGCCGCCGTCCATGCCGCGCGGACGGCCTTCGACGACCGGCGCTGGCGTGGGCAGCGTGCACGGGACCGGGCCCGCGTCCTCAACCGCGCCGCTGCCCTGCTCGCCGACCGGATCGACGACTATGCGCGCCTTGAGACGATCCAGATAGGCCGCCCGATCCGCGAGATGCGGGCACAGCTGCGACGCCTTCCCGAATGGCTCGAGTACTTCGCCGCGGTGGCCGCCACGTCCGAGGGCACCGCCCCCGACTTCGGCCCCGGGCATCTCAACGTCGTCCGCCGCGTCCCGCTCGGCGTCGCGGGCCTCATCACGCCCTGGAACCACCCCTTGCTCATCACGATGAAGAAGGTGTCCGCGGCGCTCGCTGCCGGCAACTCCATGGTCATCAAGCCGAGCGAGCTCGGTCCCGCGGTGCCGCTCGCCCTCGCCTCTCTCCTCGAGGAGGCCGGTGTGCCCCCGGGAGTGGTCAACGTCGTCACCGGGCTGGGGTCGACGACGGGCCGGGCACTGTCCGAGCACCGCGGTGTCGACAAGCTCGACTTCACCGGGGGTACCGAGACCGGTCGGGTCATCGCCGCGAGCGGTGGCCAGGCGCTCATCCCCGTCACCGCCGAGCTCGGGGGCAAGGCGCCCGTCATCATCCTCGACGACGCCGACCTCGACGAGGCCGTCGCCGGAGCTCTGTTCGCGGCATTTGTCGCGACCGGCCAGACGTGCGTCCAGGGCGCCCGCGTCCTGGTCCACGAGAGCCTCCACAACGCATTCGTCGAGCGCTTCGCGGAACGCACGAGATCGCTGCGCCTCGGCGATCCGATGGATCCCTCGACCCAGGTCGGTCCGCTCGTCAGCGAGGCACAGCGGTCGAAGACCGTCGCCGCGGTCGAGCGAGCGCGCGCCCAGGGGGCCCGCATCGTCTGCGGCGGTCGGGTACCGAGCGGTGAGGCCCACGGTCAGGGGTGGTTCTACGAACCGACCGTCGTCAGCGGCGTGACCCCAAACCACGACCTGTGGGCCGAGGAGGTCTTCGGACCGGTGACCCTGGTGCGTCCCTTCCGCGACGATGACGAGGCAGTGGGCCAGGCCAACGACTCCCCCTTCGGCCTCGCTGCTTCGGTATGGACCCAGGACGTCTCGCGCGCCCTGCGGATCACCGACCGGCTCGACATCGGCATCGTCTGGGTCAACGATCACCACCGCATCGACCCGGCATCCCCGTGGGGCGGCTTCAAGGAGAGCGGGATCGGCTCCGAGAACGGTCTCGAGGCCTTTCGCGCCTACACCCATCAGCAGAGCGTGGTTATCAACACAAGGCGTGAACCCTTCGACTGGTTCGCGACGACCGACGAACTGCGCTACTCCTGAGGAGGACCCATGCGTGATGCAGATCTCGTGATCGCCGGTGGGACTGTCGTCTCGTCGACCGGGCGGCGCCGCGCCAACCTCGCCGTCACCGACGGTGCCATCACCTACCTCGGTACACAGCTCCCGAGTGCCACCTCTACGGTCGACGCCTCCGGCATGCTCGTCATGCCGGGGGGAATCGATACCCACGTCCACCTCATGGACCCCGGCAGCACGGACCGAGAGGATTTTCCCAGCGGAACCGGCGCGGCGGCGGCATCGGGGGTGACGACGATCGTCGAGCACTCCCACGGCCAGCCGGTCCGCAACACGAGCGACCTCAAAGACAAGCTCATCCACTTGCGCGAACGGTCAAACGTCGACTTCGGGCTGGCCGCCCATGCCTGGCCGGGAGAAGCCGGCGAGGTGGCATCGCTGTGGCAGGCGGGCGTCGCCTTCTTCAAGGTGTTCACCTGCACGACCCATGGGGTGCCGGGTCACCAGGCCGGCGCCCTCAAGAGCCACCTGCAGGCCGCTGCCCTCGTCGGTGGAGGCAGCCTCATCCACTGTGAGGACGAGTCCCTCACCGAGGACGCCGCCGCACTGCTTCGATACGACGAGCGGACCGACAACGGACTGCTGCTCGAGTGGCGTAACCGTGACGCGGAGCTCGTCGCGGCCGCCGTCGCGGCACTGCTCGTGCGCCGGATCGGCGCCCGGGCCACCATCGCCCACGTCAGCAACCAGGAGGTCGCGGACTACGTCGCCGCCGAACGTCGACGCGGCGCCAGCCTCAACGCCGAGGCCTGCCCCCAGTACTTCCTGCTACGCGAGGACGAGATCCACGACCACGGGACCCTGCGGAAGTTCACCCCGCCCGCCCGTGCCCGCACCGACGACGACGAACGCGAGATGTGGCGCCTGCTCCGAGAGGGGGTGTTGACCCACATGTCCAGCGACCACGCACCGTCCACCCTGCAGCAGAAGGCCGACGGCGACATGTGGAACGTGCATTTCGGGCTCCCGGGTCTCGACAGCACCATGGCCCTGCTCCTCGACGCCGCGAGCCGCGGGCACCTCGCCTACGAGGATGTGACGCGGGTCTACAGCGAGAACCCCGCCAAGGCCTACGGCATGTGGCCCCGCAAGGGGCGCCTGGCCGTCGAGGCGGACGCCGACGTGATCCTCGTCGACCCCACCGCACGACGGACCCTGCGCAACGCCGACGTGCTCTCCAAGGCCGGCTGGACCCCGTTCGACGGGCGCGAGGTTGTCGGCCAGGTCGTCCAGACCTACCTGCGTGGTCGGCTCATCGCCGAGTCGGGCAGACCGGCAGACACACGCGACGGACGCTTCTTCCTCGGCCCCGGCGCGCGACACAGCTGACCTCCACCACCGTTCCATGTAGCTGATCGGAGAGCACATGAGTGACACCACGATCGAGCAGGTCACCAACGACACCGGGCCTCACTTCGAGCCCTACGGATGGCACCACTGGCCGCAGTTCCCGTGGATGAGCTACCAGTTCCGGCGCGCCCTCGGGGAGACCCAGGCAGGAGGCGGAGCGGTCAGCGAAGTGTTCCAGGCCGCCTCTCGAATGACACCCGGAGACGACGAGAGCTGGTACGTCGAATGGCGTCGGATCGCCGATCGCAGCAGGGCCCGCGGGGCCGACGCCGAGAAGGCCGGGCACCTCGCGACGGCGCGCGACACCTGGCTGCGTGCGGCGGACTACTACCGCTCAGCCGAGTTCTGGCTCGCCGCGGACGACCCCCGGCGGTTGGAGACCTTCACCCTCTGCGAGGAAGTCTTCACCCACGCCTGCCGGTACTTCGACGTCCCCGCCGAGGTCGTCGAGGTGCCCTACGAGGACGGCGCCCATCTGCCCGCGTACTACTTGCGCTCGCCGCGTGCCCCACAGGGACCCGGCCCCGTGCTCATCGCCTTCGGCGGCCTCGACTCCTTTAAGGAGGAGCTGTACTTCATGGTCGCCCGAGGCGCACTCGACCGGGGCATCTCGTGCCTCCTCGTCGACGGCCCGGGCCAGGGGGCGACACTGCGTCGGCAGAAGCTGACCACGCGCCCGGACTACGAGGTGCCGGTCGGGGCATGCATCGACTACCTCCTCACCCGGGAGGACGTCGACCCGGCGCGGATCGCCGTAACCGGCTCGAGCCTCGGCGGCTACTACGCGGCGCGTGCCGGCTCGAAGGATCATCGGCTCGCCGCCGTCGTCTCCCACGGCGCGATCTGGGACATCCACGACCTGTGGAAGGACCGCGGGGAGGACTTCGGGATCGCCGGCCACATCAAGTGGGTCTTCGGCACATCGTCCATGAAGGACGCCCTCGAGCGTGCCAAGGAGTTCACCCTCGACGGCGTGCTCGAGCACATGCAGTGCCCCTACCTCATCGTCCACGGTGGCCACGATGTCCTCGGTGTCCAGCACGCGACCACCACCGCCGACTACGCCCGCGCACACGGCGTCGAGGTGACCTTCGAGCTCGTCGGTCAGGACCTGACAGGCGCCGAGCACTGCCAGCACGACAACCCGACCCTCGGTATGGAGCTGATCGCCGATTGGCTGGTCACGGTGTTCGGGATCGACGAGCGAGAGCAGCACAGGCGTTGACCGGGTCGAGCGATGAGGCCCGGACGCCCGGCATCCTAGAGAACGAGGGCTTCGACCTCGTCGGCTACCACGACCTCGCAGGCCACGCCGGGTTCAAGCTCGCCCTCCACCAGACCGACGACAGGTGGTACCTCTACACCGGACTGCTCTGGGACCGGGGCTGGGCCGTCCTCGATGTCACGGATCCCACCCGTCCCGTGATGGCCCCGATCATCGACGGCCCACCCAACACCTGGACCATCCAGGTGCAGGCCGCCGACGGCCTGCTCGTCACCGGGCTGGAGAAGCCCATGCCCGGGTGGGGCGTCGACGACATCGCGATCTTCTCGGAGGGAGCCGTCTTCTGGGACCTCATTGCTGACCCGATGGCACCGGCACGTCTGGGCTCGTGGGCGACCGGGGCCAGCGGGACGCACCGCAACTTCTATGCCGGTGGTCCCCACGCCTTCATGGCGGCAACCCGACCCGGCTACGTCGGACACGGCCTGGCGATCGTCGACGTCTCCGACCCGAGCACCCCGAAGGACGTCTCCTTCTGGGCCTGGCCAACCCAGGAAGACGACCATGGGCAGGGGATCCACCAGAACTACCTCCACGGCCCCGCCCACGTCGAGGGCAACCGCGCCTACCTCCCGTACGGCCGCGTCGGCCTGGTCCTCCTCGACGTCTCCGATGTGACCCAGCCTCGCCTAGTGAGCCGCCTCGACTTCGGTGACCTGGGAGGACCGGTTGGCTGCCACTCAGCAGTCCCCGTCCCCGGCACGGACCTCCTCGTCGTCAACAGCGAGGCGATCGCCGAGGCCGACGGCGACCCGCTCAACTACGCCTACCTTGTCGACATCAGCGACGAGACCACGCCGAGAGTCGTCAGCAGCCTCCCGATGCCGCGCCCATCCGTCGGCCTGCCCTACGGCAACTACTACGCCAAGGGCGGCCGGTTCGGACCCCACAACCAGCACCACCCCCAGGGCAACCCGGCCCACTTCCAGCTCCGGGACCACGTGCTGCTCACCTGGTTCAACGCCGGCCTCCGCATCTATGACATCTCCGACCCGTTGCAGCCGACCGAGGTCGGACACTTCGTACCGGAGAATCCGACGAGCCGACGCGGGACATTGCCCACCAGCCTCGTGACCCAGATCGAGGACGTCGTCGTCGACCGCCGCGGCTACATCTACTGCACTGACAAGAACCACGGACTGTTCGTCCTGCGATACGGGCCGGGACTGAAGTAGAGCGTCACTGTGTGGGGGACACCGGGCTCTTGCGCACCATGCAGACGTTCATAAGCCGACGTCCGTTCTTGCTCTGAGTTGCCTCTTCGCCGCTGACCGATACCAGCAGCTAGACGAAGAGATACGTCCACAGTTGGCAGCAGGGATGGTCGTGGTGACCGACCGGTCTCTCGCATCAGGGCCTGTCATGCAGCGACATGACGGCGTGGACCTCGACTTCCTCCGAGCGCTGAACGCTAGAGCTGATCGGCCTGATCTGGCTGTCATCCTCACGACGGACGCCGACACCGTCGCTGCGCGATTGTGTGAGCGTGGCGCCCACAATCGATATCAGCTTCGGGACCGCCCGGCACGCCACCGCGTGCGGGATGCCGTGTTCGGCCCTCTGGGCCACGATCACAGCGGCCAGCCTCACCGCCCCATCGCATCCTTCACCCAGAGGGCGACCGAACGCTCGAGCACATCACGCTCCATCGCCAGCTCCGCGTTCTCCCGCCGCAACCGGACCAGCTCCGCCCGCTCGTCCTCACTCAACACCCCGCCGCCGTCGCGGCCGCGCCGGTCCCGGCCCGCCCAGTTGGCCAGGGTGCCGTCGTTGATACGTCTCCACGCTACGAGGGGAAGCCCAGCTGGCGCTCTCCCCGGGCGCGTCACCGCCCGACACGCTCCTCGGATTCGCCATAGTCGTGGGCGCGGGAGTCGCGCTTTCGGGGTGAGCCGTGCTCGAACGCCGACCGAGACACTCCTAGCAGCCCCGCTAGCCGCGCAACCGGTTCGCGAGCTGCGTGCGCGACTTCACGCCGAGCTTCCGGAACGCCTTCCGCAGGTGATACTCGACCGTGCTCGGGCTGATGAACAGCTGAGCGGCGATCTCGCGGTTCGTGTGTCCCTGCGCCACGAGGCGTGAGATCTGCGCCTCCTGCGGCGTCAGTTGACCCAAAGTGTCGACAGTGCGGCTGCGAGCGTGCTCGCCGGTCGCCTCCAACTCGACGCGCGCTCGCTCGGCGAACGCCTCCATGCCGAAGTCGGCGAAGAGGTCGTGCGCCGTCCGCAATTGGCCGCGTGCATCAAGGCGTCGGCGTTGACGTCTCAGCCATTCGCCGTACAGGAGGTGAGCACGAGCGAGATCGACCGCCATCCGCGTCCGGCCGAGTCGATCGACCGCCTCGACGTAGAGCTCCTCGGCTCGCTGATCGTCCGCCAAGAGCGCCTCCGAGCGCGCTGTGATCCCGACGGCCCAGTCCGTCCCGCTCACCCTGGCCATCTCCGCGAGACGCAAGCGGGCGTCCGCGGCGAGGTCGGGTGTTCCCGCTCGGACCGCAGCCTCGATCAACTCGACCATCCCCCAGTTCGATGTGCTGAGGTCGTGCGGATACTCAGAGACCCGCAGCGCCGCCACCCGAGCCTCGTCGTAGCGGCCTAGGCCGTTGTAGAGCAGTGCTTGCGCCCAGTCGAGCACCGACAGTCCGACTCCTTCACCTCGCCGCGTCGCGTCCTGACGGCTTTCGTCGATCAGAGAGATCGCCTCGGCCTCGCGGCCGCGTAGTGCGGCGAGTCCCACCGCGCCGTACGGCGTCAGGTTGCTGCCTGTTGCCTCGCTCGCCGACCGGATCTCATCGACGAGCGACGCTGCTGTGGTCAGCTCGCCTGCGAAGAGATGTGCGTAGACGCGCTGGCTCAAAGCGAGCGGAAGCTCGCCGAGCGCACCGGCCTCCCGTGCGATCTGCACGTGCGCTTCGGAGATCGCTTGCCAGCGGACGTCGTCCCACATGTGGATGGACAACACGGTCGCGAGCCACTTCCAACGCAGTTGCTCACTCGCGGGCATGTCGCCACCGTCGAACCCCCTGTGCGCCCGGCGCAGGATCGGAACGGCGGCCTCGTAGCTGTCGGTGAACAGCGTCGCGAGTCCGTCGAGCCACAGCTCGGGGCCGCTGAGGACACGCGGCCTCGGCGCGGCCTTCGCGGCCACCGCCACGTCGAGCGCGCTTGCGCCCGGCGCCGCCAGCCGTCCCGCGAACAACGCCGAAGACAGAGCCTCGAGATAAGTCTCACAGGCGAGCGTCTGTGATAGTGGCGCAAGCCGGCGGGCGGCGCGGAGCAGCAGCCCAGGCGCATCGCTGCCGTGCGTTGAGGCGAACGCGATCTGCGCGCGGAGCAAGTCGACTCGAGCGCGATCGAGTTCGTCGAGCGCGCCGATCTGCGTTGACGAGAGCAGACCGAGCGCGTCGGCGAGCGCGCCTGCGCGGAACTTCGTCTGAGCCGCGACCAACGCGCGCTGCGCACGGCGAGCTGGGGCGGGGGTCAACATCGCAGCGCGCTCGAGGAACGCGGCGGCAGCCGCGAAGCCGCCACGCGCCTGCGCCCGCGCGGCCGAGCGCTCGAGCTCGTCGGCCACCTCTTCGTCCGGCACCGACGCCGCCTGCGCAAGGTGCCACGCGCGGCGATCCGGGTCGAGGTCTGGATCGGTCGCGGCCGCGAGCGCCCGGTGCGCTTCGCGTCGCTGGTTCGCGTCGGCAGCGCCGTATACCGCCGAGCGCACGAGCGGATGGCGGAACGCCACTGCACCGTCCAGCTTGAGCAGGCCTTCCGACTCCACGGCGTGCGCAGCCGTCTCGGGAATCCCGAGTTGTTGCGCGGCGCGCCACAGGAGCGCTGGGTCGCCGACCGGCTCTGCGGCCGCCAGCAGCAGCAACCGTCGCACTTCGCGGGGAAGCCGCGCGAGTCGCCGTGTGAAGCTCTGTTCGACGCCGGTGGAGAGCGGCAGCGCCACAGGAAGGCCGAAGCCGCCCGCGAGTTGGGCGGGCGAAAGCCCGCGAGGGAGCTCGATCAGAGCGAGTGGATTCCCGCCGGTCTCGGCGATGATCCGCTCAAGTACGGACTCGTCGAGCCGCGCGGCGAGGACGGACTCCAACAGCGCCCGTGCATCCCGGCGGCCGAGCGGATCGACGCGGAGCTCCGGGAAGCGGGCCAATCCGCTGCCCACGTCACGCGCCGCGAATGCGAGCGCGATCCTCTCGGCCAGCAGGCGGCGAGCCACGAACGCGAGCGCTCGGGCCGATGCGCCGTCGAGCCACTGCGCGTCGTCGACCAGGCACAGGAGCGGCTGCTCCTCGGCGGCTTCGGAGAGGAGGCCGAGAGCCGCGAGCCCGACAAGAAACGGACTCGGGGCATTTCCCGCGCTGAGGCCGAACGCAACGTCGAGCGCGTCACGCTGAGGATCGGGCAGGCGCTCGGCGAATCCCATGATCGGCGAGCAGAGTTGTTGCAACGCTGCGTAGTCGAGCTCCATCTCCCCTTCGACGCCCACGGTCCGGACAACGCGAAAACCCTCGCCAGCCTCGACCGCGTACTGGAGTAGCGCGGTCTTGCCGACGCCGGGGTCTCCGTGCACGACGAGCACGGCGCCGTGGCCGTCCCGCGCGGTATCCAGCAGCCGCTCGAGCACCGCGCGCTCGCGTTGCCGGCCGAGCAAACGCCCCGCATGTGCGGTGACGACCATCCTCGCAGCATGCCACCAGGGTCAAGCACTACGGGTTTCCGGGATTCGATCGGCCGGCCGCGGCGGTCACGATCCCCCTATGAGCGAAGCAGCCACAGACAACCTGCCGGATTACGCGCCGGTGCCGCGCTCGGCGCTCGGCCCCGCCCTGAACGAGCAGGGCTATTACGTCGGCCGCGTCGAGCGGAACCTGTACTGGGTCACCGACGGCACCTACCAGTCGGCGTTCCTGACGACTTCCGACGGCGTCGTCCTGCTCGACGCGCCGCCGACGATCGGCCACAACATCCAGCGGGCCGTTGACCAGATCGCGGCGGCAAACGGCGTCAGCAACAAGGTGACCCACCTCATCTACTCGCACCACCACGCCGACCACGGTGGCGCGTCGTTCCTCTTCGACAAGAACGTCACCCGCATCGGACACGAGGAGACCCGGCGCCTCCTCTTGCGCGACGACGATCCGGCCAGGCCCCCGAACGAGGAGACGTTCCAGGACCGCCGCACCATGGAGATCGGCGGCGAGCGAATTGACCTCGCCTGGCACGGCGCCAACCACACACCCGACAACATCCTCATCCACCTTCCGGACCACGACACGCTGATGTTCATCGACATCGTCAATCCCGGATGGGCACCCGTGTACATCTCTAACCTGACCGAGGACATCCCCGGCTACATCGAGGCGCCGGCGAACGCGCTTGCGTACGCCTGGAAACACTTCATCGGCGGCCACCTCGGTCGACTCGGCACCCGCGACGACGTGACGTTGCACCAGCGGTACATGGCCGACATCTCCGAGAGCTCGAGGAAGGCGATCGACACCGTCGATCCCACGCGGTACTTCGTGAAGTACGGCGAGAACTCGTGGGCGGCGGTGAAGGGCTACCTCGACGAGGTCACGGCGGTCGCAGCCGCGCCCGTCATCGAGAAGTACACCGGCGTGCTCACGGCCGCAGATGTGTTCACCGAGAGCACGACGTTCTGGGTGATGGAGTCGATCCGGCTCGATCTTGGCTACGGCTCCCAGGTGCACCCCTGATGGCGAGCCTCCCGGTACGCGACCCAGTCGCCGATCACCTGCTCACGGCACAGAACTCGGCGCTCGTCGTGATCGACTACCAGCCGTCCCAGTTCGCAGGGGTCCGGTCGATGGATCACGACCTGCTACTCGACTTCTCCTCGGAATTCGAGGAACGACGGTGATGGACAGGTCAAGCACGGTTGGCACCAGGCCGCCTGTGCGAAGTCACGGTTCGATCGATGGAGACCACCCTGTATCGGCGCGACATCAACGTGGAGCAGTCTCGCGCCGGCCGACTCCGAGACGGGAGAAGTGCTGATGAGCAAACAGCAGCAGCTCCAGCTGGACGCCATCCTTCGCCAGGGCGGGCTCGACACCAGCGCGGATGTCCCGACAATGCGGGCGGCGTTCAGTGAACTCATGGCACAGGTGCCGGTGGCTCCCGACGTTCAGCAGAGTCCGGTTGAGATCGGTGGTGTCGCTGGCGTCGAGGTCACCATCCAGGGCAACGAGTCCGAGAATGTGATCCTCTATTTTCACGGGGGTGTCTACGTCATCGGCTATGCGGCAGCGACGGTTCCCCTGGTGGGTGATCTAGTTCGGGGAACGGGCGCCAGGGCCATCACGCTCGAGTACCGACTAGCTCCCGAACACCCATATCCGGCCGCGGTCGAAGACGCTCGAGCCGCTTACGAAGGACTACTCGCTCAGGGCATTGCCCCAGCTCAGATCGCCCTCGCGGGCGAGTCGGCGGGAGGCGGGCTGGCAGTGGCCACGCTCCTTGCCTTACGGGAAGCCGACGTGCCCCTGCCATCCTGTGGGTACTTGATGTCGCCCTACGTAGATCTGACGCTGTCGGGAGAGACACTCGCCGAGAAGCGGGAGGTCGACCCCCTGCTCACTCCCGATGGGCTCGGTGCTCGAGTTCCGGACTATGTGGGGGGCGCCGACGCCTCTGACCCCTACATCAGTCCGATCTTCGGCGATCTCAGGGAATTGCCTCCGCTTCTCATCCAGGTTGGTTCCCACGAGATCCTCCTCAGCGACGCTCTCCGGCTCGCCGGACGGGCAGCCATCTCCGATGTCCCAGTCACGCTCGAGGTCACCCCAGGCGTCCCGCACGTCTTCCAGGCGTATGCGGGCCTCCTCGACGAGGCAGGAGCGGCGCTCGACCGGGCATCAGACTTTTTGAAGGCTCAACTCGCCCACCAGCCGAGCCACGCCCACTACGGGAGCACGACATGACCGAGGCGACAGATTGGAACTCGAAGACTATCGCGGAGTTCCGCGCCAACGAGGGCCGCGTCGGCGGCCCCTTCGAAGGCGCGCCGATGGTCCTGATGCACCACCGCGGTCGCAAGAGCGGCCGCGAGTACGTCAACCCGACGATGTACCTCCCGTACGACGCCGACGACAACATCATCTACGTGTTCGCCACCAAGGCGGGCGCTCCCACAAACCCCGACTGGTACTACAACCTCACCGCCGCCGGCGAGGGCAGCGTCGAACGCGGAACCGAGTCCTACAAGGTCACCGTCCGCGAGCCGACCGGCGCCGAACGCGACCGCGTCTACGCCGAACAGGCCCGCCGCTACCCCGGCTTCGCCGACTACGAGCGGCAAACCGCTGGCATCCGAACCATCCCCGTGCTCGAGCTCACGCGCGCGTAGGCCACGTCGACCGTCCTATCAGTCTTCGGCGCCGAGCAACCGTTCAAGGCGAACGACCGGTAGCGCCGGCGCCATCAGCGCCGCGCGGGCGCAGCCGGCCGCAGTCCAATCGAGTAAGTGATGCTCCTACTGTCAACCGAGGAGTTCTCGGGGCAGTAGATCGAAGGTTTCACGGGCGACGTAGCGCTTGAGGCAGCGGATGATCTCCGCGGTGCTGAGACCTTCTTTGGTGCGTCGTTCAACGTAGGCCTTGGTCCGCGGATCGCTGGCCATGCGGACGACGACGATGCGCCAGAGAGCGCTGTTGCCGTGCCTGTCGCCACCGCGATTGAGCCTGTGTCGTGTGGTTTTCCGGATGATGCCGTGCGCGGCGACCAGCTTTGGGGCGACAGCGTTGGCGCTCCCAGCTGGTCTTCCATGCCGGCGTGATAGGCCCGGTACAGGTCACCTCGGCGGCCGTGGAAGATGTGCCGGCCCAGCCCGTGGCGGCCTTCCTGCAGGTTGCGCATGGCTTTGAGCTGGCGCCGGCGGGCGGGGTCGACGAAGGTCAGCACGCGCAGGGTCTTGAAGATGCGGCCGTAGTGCGCGATGGTCTCACCGAGCTTCCGCGCCAGGTCGTCCAGTTCGCACGAATCGTCTCCAGGACCCGGTCGCCTCGACCGCGTTCGATCAGCGGGATTGCCGGGTTTACGAAGGACAGCCAGAAGCGCACGTACGGATCATCGATCCGGTAGCGCGTCTCGCGGCTCGGCCGGGTGGACAGGGGTGTATCGGCGGCGACGATCCGGCGTGCTGTGAGCAGGTCCAGTGAGCGCTTGACCGCGCCTGGATTGAGGTCGCCGGACGCTCGTCCGATCAACGTGAAGGTGCGCTCGCCGTGGCCGATGGTGGTCAGTACTCGACGCGCCTGGGCTTCGGTGGGGAACTCGGCCGCGAGTGTGCGTTCTCCACTGACGAGTAGCGCCGAGGTTGGTCGGTGTACTGCATGCTCCAGATAGTCCATCGGGCCTGCGCCTGAGGGCCACTCCTCGGGGATCAACGGTAGGCCGCCACTGATGAGGTAGGCGTCGAGTGCATCGGCTGGCGGCAGGTCGAGCATGCGGCCGACTTCGGCTGGATTGAGCGGAGGGACGACCAGTTCGGTGCCCCGTTGGTAGAAGGGCCGGGCGTAGGTGTTCAGCTGCTCCATCATGGCGAGGTCGGAGCGGATCAGGATCAACAGAACCGGAAGCTTGGACAGGGTCCGGTCGTAGGCCTTCTGTAGCGCGCCCTCGAAGGTTGGGTCTTCCTGCACGAGGTAGGGCATTTCGTCGATGACGACGATGCTGGGTCTGTCGGTCGGGAGCACGGTTGTGAGCAAGCTCAGGGCAGCGTCCCACGTCTGCAGAACGGTGAAGTCCGTGTAGCGCGATGCTTCGGGCAGCGACGATGCCGCCGACCTCGGCACTGAAGGCGGCCAGATCCCCCTCCCGGGATCCGCCGACCGCTGTGAAGAAGACGTGCGGGAGTCCCCAGCGCGGTCAAGAAACTCTTCCACCAGCCGGGACTTTCCGACTCGCGACGTTGGCTGGCGTCCTCGGGCGCCACATCCCCGCCACCGGCAATGGCGTGCCCGCCAAGGACGTGTCGAAGCGAACGGAGGAGCCCTACTGGCCGGGGTGTGGGTCGACCTGGCCGACCTGCTTGCCGGCCTGTTTGGCGGCGCCGCCCGAAGCGGCCCTGCTCCCGAACCCGGTCTGGCTGAGTGGCCGCGCCCCGGACAGCGGTGTCTGGCCGTCAAAGGCGTGCGCGATAGCGCGGTTCGCGTCCAGGACAGGGTGGCGCTGATGCGCCTTGCCGCCACTGCCGACCTGCGCCGCACCGAACCGGTCCAGTTGTGGGAGCCTCTCGTCGGCCGATCGTCCGAGGCGCATCGCCGTCTGCTGGTAGACGTTGTCGTTTCCGTGACGAGCACCGATCGCGATCACGTCGCGTGCATCGGTCCCGCCTGCGTTCCGGCCGGGGATCTCACGGAATGTCAGGCGATTGTTGGGTTTCCCGGTGCCGTCGCCGATCTTGGACACGACGATGTCCCGGCCGTCACCGAGACCTCGGTGCGCACCGAGCACATGGTGACCCTTCGACGATCCGGTCTCGAGATCCTGCAGTTCGCGCAGGACATTCTTGTAGAGCGTGCGGTTGGCGTTGTGTGCAGGCGACTTGTCGTCCGGGTACTGTCTGGCCTCCGCCGCGGCGGCATCCCGCATTCGTGTAAGGTCCTGAACGGCGCCCTCGCCGAGCAGGACCTGGAACGGCCGCTCTGGCTGGTTCTCAGCCATCGGCCGTGCCGCGTTCCTGCCGGATCTCGTCGAGCATCTGCTGGGTGAACGGGTCGTCCTTGGCCCACTCGTCCAGGCTGAACGGTGTGCTGCCCTGCATGGGCGCCGAATCGTAGCTGCGGACAGTCGGGTTGTCGATCACGCCCGGCGGCGGCTCGTCGTCGCCGCGCAGGGCGCGGTACTGCTGTGTCGACATCACCACCAGTACGGGTTCGGCATCGCTGCCCACGAGTACCGGAGGACCGAAGGTCCCGCGGCGGATCGCTTCGACCATCTCCGGCAGTTGCCGGACGAGCACCTCGGGAGCGACCACGGTCTGGTACCGGCCGAGGACGTCCTCGCCGCGAAGATCGTCGTACTGGTCGTAGCTCGCGATGACCGCCTCGGGGACACCACCGTCGCCGAAGGCGAACGCGTGGGTCTCACCGTGCGTGAATCGCTCGACCAGGCCGGCGATGTCATCAGCAACGGCGGCAACGGACGGCAGATCAGGGTACGGCGACACGGACATGTCCTTTATGGTAAGGGTCCGCTGGG
>JAWWOY010001090.1:0-4195 GCA_033851195.1 Kribbellaceae bacterium
GCCGGAGATATCGCCTACCTGATCTACACCTCGGGTACTACCGGCATGCCCAAGGGCGTGGCGGTCCCCCACCGCAACGTGACCCGGCTGCTGGAGTCGCTGGACGTCGACTTGGAGCTGGCGGGACAGGTGTGGACGCAGTGCCATTCGTTGGCCTTCGACTACTCAGTGTGGGAGATCTGGGGTGCGCTGTTGCGTGGTGGACGGCTGGTGGTGGTGCCTGAGTCGGTGGTCCGCTCACCCGAAGAGCTCCACGCGTTGCTGGTCACCGAACAGGTCGGCGTGTTAAGCCAGACGCCGTCGGCGTTTTATGCGCTGCAAACCGTAAATGCACTGCAGCCCGAGTTGGGGCGACAGCTGAAGCTTCAGACTGTGGTGTTCGGCGGGGAAGCGCTTGAACCCCAGCGGCTTCGGACGTGGCTGGACAACTACCCGGGATCGCCGCGCATGATCAACATGTATGGCATCACCGAAACGACGGTGCACGCCTCGTTCCGAGAAATCGTAACCGGCGACGCCGATCGCAGTGTCAGCCCTATTGGGGTGCCGTTGGCCCATCTTGCCTTCTTCGTGCTGGATCATTCAATGCGCCCGGTGCCGGCGGGGGTGGTTGGTGAGTTGTATGTGGCCGGTGGCGGACTGGCGTATGGCTACGTGGGCCGGACCGGGTTGACCGGGTCGCGGTTTGTGGCCTGCCCGTTCGGGGCGCCCGGAGCGCGGATGTACCGCACCGGGGATCTGGTGCGATGGGGTGCTGACGGGCAGCTGACCTATCTGGGCCGCGCCGATGAGCAGGTCAAGATCCGCGGCTATCGCATCGAACTCGGTGAAGTACAGACAGCACTGGTCGGATTGGATGGGGTCGAGCAGGCAGTGCTGATCGCCCGCGAGGACCGCCCCGGCGACAAACGCCTGGTGGCCTACGTCACCGGCACAGCAGACCCGGCCGGAATACGCGCTCAGCTGACCGAGCGGCTGCCGGTGTACATGGTGCCGGCGGCGGTGGTAGCGATCGAGGCGCTGCGGGTAACCCCGAACGGCAAACTGGATAGACGAGCCCTGCCGGCACCCGAATACCGGGACAGCGATCGGTATCGCGCCCCGGCCGGCGTGGTCGAGGAGATCCTGGCCGGCATTTATGCGCAGGTGCTCGGTGTCGAGCGGGTCGGGGTGGACGACTCATTCTTCGAGCTGGGTGGGGACAGCATCTTGTCGATGCAGGTCGTGGCGCGGGCCAGAGCCGCCGGGGTGGTGTGTCGGCCGCGCGATGTTTTCGTCGAGCAGACCGTGGCTCGGTTGGCCCGGGTGGCCGGGATGGCCGACGACGAGTCGGCTGAGGTCGACGAGGGCATCGGGCCGGTGGTGGCCACTCCGATCATGCGCTGGCTAGCCGACATGGACGGCCCAGTCGACGAGTTCAACCAATCAGTGGTTGTGGTCGCCCCGGCGGGAGTTACCGAAGCCGATGTGGTGGTCGTGTTGCAGGCGTTGCTGAATCGGCATGCCATGTTGCGGGCGCGCGTCGAGGATGACGGGGCCGGAGAGTGGTCGGTGGCCGTGCCCGAGGCCGGTTCGGTGGCCGCCACCGCGTGCATGCAGACAGTCGACGTGTTGAGTGATGAGGCGATAGTCGCGGCCCGGTCGCGGTTGGACCCGACCGCCGGGACGATGCTCAGCGCACTGTGGGTGGCCTCGACAGGCCATTTGATGTTGATCGTTCACCATCTGGCTGTTGACGGGGTGTCGTGGCGAATTCTGTTGGAGGACCTCAACATCGGCTGGGGCCAACACCACAGCGGGCAGCCGATCAGCCTGCCGGCGGCGGGGACGTCGTTTGCCCGGTGGTCGGCGCTGCTGGCCGAGCATGCCCACAGCCCTCAGGTGGTGGAGCAGGCCGATGTCTGGAAGCAGGTGGCGGCGGCCCCGGCGAGGTTGCCTGCGGTGCGCCCGCAGGTGGATACGTTTGCCAGTGCTGGGCGGTTGTCTGCGTCGTTGGACGGCGAGACCACCCGGATGCTGCTGGGCGAGGTGCCCGCGGCGTTCCACGCGGGAATCCACGACATCTTGTTGATCGCGTTCGCCTTGGCGTGGGCGGAGTTCTTGGGCACCGACTCCGCGCCGATCGGCATCGATGTCGAGGGCCACGGGCGCCACGAGGAGCTGGGCGCCGATGTGGACCTGTCGCGCACGGTGGGGTGGTTCACCACCAAGTACCCGGTGTCCTTGACCGGCGGTGGGCTGAGTTGGGCAGAGGTGGTCGCCGGAGAGCCCGCGCTGGGGGCGGTGATCAAACACGCCAAAGAGCAACTGCGTGCCCTGCCGGAGCCGTTGACGTATGGCCTGCTGCGCTATTTGAACCCCGACGTTGACCTGCCCGAGTCCGACCCGCCGATCGGGTTCAACTATCTCGGCCGGCTGGGTGCCTCCGCGGCCGAGGCCTCCGATGATCTGTGGCAGATCAGCCAGGACGGCATGTCGTTGACCGCCGCCGCCACCGCGGTGCCCATGCCGCTGCTACACACGGTGGAGCTCAACGCGGGCACCGTGGACACCGAGGCCGGCCCGTACCTGCGCGCCGACTGGACGTGGGCGCCCTCGGCGCTGGACCCCGCACAGGTCAGCCGGCTGAGCCGGATGTGGTTTGATGCTTTGACCGGCATCTGCGCGCACGTCCGGCGCGGTGGGGGCGGGTTGACCCCCTCAGATATCGCTCCGGCTCGGCTGAGCCAGCAGCAGATCGACGAGCTGCACCGGCGACATGACATCGTCGACGTACTGCCGCTGCCCCCCATGCAGCAGGGGCTGCTCTTTCACGCCGGCACTGCGCAGTTTGACGGCGACGATCCTTATGCGGTGCAGCTAAGTTTCACCGTGACCGGCCCGCTCGACGCCGACCGGCTGCGCGAGGCGGCCCACGCGGTGGTCAACCGCCATCCCCACCTCGCCGCGCGATTCTGCCAACAGTTCGAAGAGCCGGTCCAGATCATCCCTGCCGATCCTGTAACCGCGTGGCGGTATGTCCAGCTGGACGCCGACGACCTCGACATCGGCGTCGATGCCGGGGAGCAGATCCAGCAGTTGTGCGCTGCCGAACGCGCCGCGGTATGCGACTTCACCAACCAGCCGGCCTTTCGGGTGGCGCTGATCCGCACCGCCGAGCACCGGCACCGGATTGTGCTGACAAATCACCACATCGTTCTCGATGGCTGGTCGATGCCTATCCTGCTGGGCGAGATATTCGCCACCTATCACGGGCAACGGCTGCCCGCCACGGTGTCGTATCGCAGGTTCGTTACGTGGTTGGCCGATCAGGACATTGAGGCCGCCCGCTCCGCCTGGCGTGAGGTGCTCGCCGATTTCGACACCCCCACCCTGGTTGGCCCGCCGGATCGGCTGGGGCTGGGGCGGCGAGGCATGATTTCGGTTCGGGTTCCCGAGGAGACTACGCGGGCGCTTGGTGAGCTGGCGCGCTCATGCCACACCACAGTCAACACTGTGCTGCAGGCCGCGTGGGCGCAGCTGCTGATGTGGCTGACCGGCCAGCGCGATGTTGCCTTCGGCGCCGTGGTCTCGGGGCGGCCGGCCGAGGTGGTCGGTGCGGAATCGATGGTGGGTTTGTTGATCAACACGATTCCGCTGCGAGCGCGTATCACGGAGTCAACCACCGTCGCCGACTTGCTGGATCAGCTACAAGGTGCCCACAACGACACCCTTGAGCATCAACATCTGGCGCTGCGCGACATTCACCGCATCGCCGGCCACGAACGATTGTTCGACACCGTTTTCGTGTACGAGAACTATCCGGTGGAAACCGGCGTGTCGCTGGGCGACCACGGGTTGGCCATCACCGAGGTCACCAACCGCGACTACTATCACTATCCGCTTGCGGTGCAAGCCGTTCCGGGCAGCGAATTGGATCTCCGCATCCAATTCCGCACAGATGTATTCGACTCAACCAGCATCGAAACGCTGATCGAGCGGATGCAGTGGGTATTGAAAGTCATGACCGCCGACCCGACCCGGCGGCT
Source organism: Kribbellaceae bacterium (assembly GCA_033851195.1). Classification (GTDB taxonomy): domain Bacteria; phylum Actinomycetota; class Actinomycetes; order Propionibacteriales; family Kribbellaceae; genus Kribbella. Next base: position 4,029 of record JAWWOY010001090.1, read on the forward strand.
CTCATCAACGGTTCTGCTTGATGGGGGTGAGTATGCCTGGCTGAACGGGTCGGATAGCGGGGCGGCGTCGACCCAGCCGGCCACCGTGGTGTCGGCATCCGAACACCAGGACATCGGTGGTGGCTTTGGCGCCCCGGCGACGCTGGTCGAGCAGATGCTGGCCGACA
>JAWWOY010000698.1:0-4176 GCA_033851195.1 Kribbellaceae bacterium
CGCCAGTTCGCCGATCTCGCCGAAGGGGTGGTGGCGGGTGGTATGCCGCACCACAGCTTCCACGTCTTCTGCATCTACCCCTGGGTCGGGCTGCTCGGCGACGACCGGCGGTCCGGTCAGGCGCTCACCGTGCTGGACCGCTGCCGGATCCGCTGGGGCAAGGTGGTCGCAGACTCAGGCGACAAGGTGGTCGTCGAGTCGCGTCCGCTCACCTGGGACGGCCGCCGCCTGGAGCTCGGTCCACCGCAACAGGAGACCGTCATCCGTGGCGCCGACGGGATGACCATGCTGGCGCCGCTACAGCCCGGCGAATGGGTCTCCATGCACTGGGAGTGGGTGTGCGACCGGCTGACCCCGACCCAACTGACGGCGCTCCGCCGCTACACGGCCTTCCACCTGTCGATGGTGAACGACCGCCTCACCCACCCGGGCGCCGTGATTGCCCTAGGCTGACCGGGACGAGCTTCACCCGATCCGGAGGAGTCCACGATGGACCTTCACCTGTCCGGCAAGGCTGCCGTGGTCACCGGTGCCAGCAAGGGCATCGGGCTGGCGGTGACCCGCGCACTGCTCGACGAGGGCGTCTCAGTCGTGGCCGGAGCGCGATCCGTCGATGGCGACCTGACGAAGCTGTCCGCCGACGCGCCTGTTCATCCGGTGCAGGCGGACCTCAGTACGCCGGACGGCCCGTCGTACCTGGTCGATCAGGCGCTGAATCGGCTCGGCCGACTGGACATCCTGGTCAACAACGTGGGCGCGGTCCGGCCCCGGCTGGGCGGCTTCGCCTCGGTCACCGACGACGACTGGCTCACGACGCTGACGATCAACTTCCTGTCGGCTGTCCGGACCACCCGCGCCGCGCTGCCGCACCTGCTCGACCGCACCGGCACCATCGTCACGGTCTGCTCGGTGAACGCGATCCTGCCGGACCCGCTGGTGGTCGACTACAGCGCCGCCAAGGCCGCCACCCTGAACTTCTTCAAGGCGCTGTCCAAGGAGGTCGGGCCAAGCGGCGTCCGGGTCAACACGATCAGCCCGGGCCCGGTCGCCACCGATCTGTGGCTGGGCGAGGGCGGCGTGGCCGAAACCGTGGCCGGTGCCGTCGGCGGCGAGCCGGGCGCCATCGCCGAACAAGCCGCGGCCGGCTCTGTTACCGGTCGCTTCACGAGTCCCGAGGAGATTGCGGACCTCGTGGTCTTCCTGGCCAGCGACCGCGCCGGTAACCTGACCGGCGCCGACATCGTCATCGACGGCGGTCTGACCCCCACCATCTAACGTCCCTGCACAGGCTAACGTCCCTGCACAGGCCAGACCCGGTGCAGGTCCCACGACAAGCGGGTGCCAGCGCGGTGACGCTCCTGGCCGGGCCCCCGGACCAGCACCTCGCCGGCAGGGGTGTCGAGCAGATGGTCGGTGTGCGGACCTCGGAACCAGCTGGCCAGGACCACCCCCGGGAGCGGTCCACCCACCGTGGTCCAGTCCGGGCGGACAAGCAACTGTGCTGCACCGGTGGCCGACCACTCGGTCAAGACGGCCACCTTGGCGTCAGCGCCGCCGACGGTGATCGTGGCCATTCTGTTGCCCATCGCAACGAGCGGCGCGGAGATCACCGACGCCGGCCCGGTCAGGCGGGCCGCCCAGAGGCTGACCGGTTCGGCGTACACCTGGCCGGGTGGCCCGAGCTGGACCAGCCGACCGGCGTCGATCAGGGCAACTTGGTCCGCGAGGGCCAGCGCTTCTCCGGCATCATGGGTCGCGTAGACCGCGGCCGCCCCGGTGGCCCGCTGCCGAGCGATCGCCTCGGCCTGGAAGGCGGCTCGCAGGTGGGTGTCGAGGTGCGCGGTCGGCTCGTCGAAGAGGTACAGCGCCGCCTCCCGCGCCAGGGCTCTGGCCAGGCCGACTCGCTGCTGCTCACCGCCCGACAGTTCAGCCGGCCGGCGCTCCGCCAACTGTGCCAGCGACAGCCGTTCCAGGAGCTCGGCGGCATCAGCTCGGGCCTGCCGCCTGCGGATGCCGCGCCGGCGGGCAGGGTAGGCGACTGTGTCCAGCACTGACAGATGCGGCCACAAGGCGTGGTTCTGGAACACCATCGCCACGGCGCGACCCTCCGGCGGTACCTGTTCGTGAGGTGTCGCCACCGTCCGGCCGGCGAGCCGGATCTCACCGGCGGCCGGTGGGAGGAATCCCGCGATCGCATGCAGCAGCGTCGACTTGCCCGAGCCCGACGGTCCGAGCAGCGCAAGAACCTCACCCTCGGCGACTGCCAGGTCCAGATCGCGGACCACGATCCGGGCGCCGTGTGCGACGCTCACCCGTGCACAGCGCAGGGTCGGCTCAGCCATGGCTCATTCGCCTCAACCGATGGAACACCGGCCACAGCGACAGGGCAGGCAGCAGCAGCAAGAGCCCGAGCAGAACCGACAGGGCCGCGGTGGATCCGACCTGGCCGAGTTCCTGGCTGTTCAGCACGACCACCGCGAGGGTCTCGCTGCGCGGCCCATAAAGCAGGCTGGACATCGTCACCTCGTGCAGAGCGGTGACGAAAACGAGCAACCAGCCGCCGAGCAGTACCGGCGCCAGCGGACGCAAGGCGACCGTCCGCACGGCCGTGAGCAGCGACGCGCCACTCGACCGGGCGGCTCGCAACTCCTCCGGCGGCAGCCGGTCGAGGCCGCCCGCCACCGGTCGGTGCGCGAGCGCCCAGAGCTTGGCCAGGTAGGCGATCAGGATGATCGACAACGTGCCGCCGACCCATCGCCCGTAGGCGATCAGCACCGCCAGCGCGAGCGTCGATCCCGGCAGCACCAAGGTGAAAGTCACCAGGCTGCCCAGCCCGCCCGCGTGGTGGCGGCGCTCGACGACCGCCACCAACCCGCCCAGTACTGTCAGCAGGGTGGCGGCCACGGCGGCAAGCAGCAGGCTCCGGCCGACAGCCGCCAGCATCGATCGGTCCACCACGGCAGTGAAGTTGTCCAGGGTCCAGTTCGCCGGCGTGGGTGGCAGCCCCACCGCCCGGGTCAGCGCCGCGGCCAACAGCGCCACCGTGGGAATCGCCACGGCAAAACCGAGGTAGACCCAGAGCACCGTCGCTGCTGCCCTGCCACCGGCAGTCGGCCGCCGTACCGGCGCGGCCCCAGCCTGTTGTCCAGTACGACGGACGCGCAGGCGTGGACCGAGGACCAGATCGGCCGGGGTGATCACCACCGCGGCCAGCAGCACGAGCACCAGCGCCAGCGTGACGGCCTCGGCGAACGAAGCGGGGTCACCGCCGAGCGACAGCCCCGAATAGATTCTGGTGGTCACTGTGCTGAAGCCGGCCGGCGCGCCCATCACCTGCGGTACCGCGAAACTCTCCAGCGTCGCGACGAAGGTCAGCACCGCGGCCGCCGCCAGGGCCGGGCGCAACAACGGCAGTGTCACCGTCCGCAGCGCCGTCGCGGGCCCTGCGCCGCTGAGTCGGGCAGCGCGTTTCAGGTCCGGCTCGGCCCGGATGGCGAGGCCCGCAGCAGAGACGAGATAGACCAGGGGTACCGCGTTGACCACCAGCACGACGGCCACTCCGACCGGACCGAGTACGGCCGGCCAGTGGGCCCCCAGGACGACATCCATCAATCCCGCCCGGCCATAGGCCTGCGTCCAGCTGTACCCGAGCACGAACTGGGGCACCAGCAACGGCAGCAAGACGACCAGCCGCAACGCGCCCCGGCCCGGTACGTCGCCGCGCCTGAGCGCAAGGGCCGTCGCAGCCCCGATCGGCACACTTGCCAGTGTTACGACAATCGCGAGCACGACCGTGTTGACCACGGCGTGCCTGGTATCCGCGGCGGCCAACACGCGAAGCGGATCACCTTCGGCCACAACGGTCCGGACCAGCCGGAGGACCGGGAGCACCACCAAGCCGAGGAGAAGCAGCACGACGAGGGCAGCGGCGCAACGCTCGGCCCACTCGGGCCGGTTCGCGCGATGCCCGACCAGCCGCATCGGTCAACCGCCGAAGATGGTCCGGTACTGCGCGGACAACTCAGCGCTGCTCCCGAACAAGGCAGTCCAATCGGGTGCCACCACCGGCGCACCGGAGGGCACCTCCGGCCCACCGAGGCCTGGCAGCACCGGATACACGTTGGTCTTCGCCACCACCTGCTGACCGGCCGGGCTTGCGACGTACGCCGCGAACTG
>JAWWOY010000703.1:0-6748 GCA_033851195.1 Kribbellaceae bacterium
GTGGGCGATGCCGAGGTTCATCTCGATGGCCTGGTTCAGCAGCGCCTGCCGAACTTCCTTGTCGGTGGCACGGCTTCGCCGCTCGAGAAGGGACCGGGTGATGGTGTCGCGGCGCTGCTTCGGATGGGGATCTGTCGGTGCAGCCTGCTCGTCGACGGTAGTGCTGACAACGGTGGTAACCACGGTTCTTGACCTCGCGACTGTGAGTCACGGCGCGGCACATGTCTGGACCGCGGTCAAATATCCTGACAAATACATACCCCAGCAGTTCACGGCTTATGCATTTGACTTTCCACCTACTTGAAGCCGCAGCCTGCCGACATGTCGGAATCCATCACGGACACGCGGTCACTCATGGTGAGAAGTCCTCGACGGTGAAGCTCCGCGTCGAGCGCGATGTCCTGGCTGAGTCCATGGTCTTGGTTGCGCGCAGCCTGCCCAGTCGCCCGAGCGTCCCCATCTTGGCCGGACTTCTGGTCGAAGCCGAAGACGGTCAGCTCGTACTGTCCGGGTTCGACTACGAGACTTCGGTCCGCGTCACCGTGCCTGCGCAGGTCGCCGATACCGGCAGGTGCATCATCCCCGGGCGCTTGGCGGCTGAGATCTCCAGCAGCCTCCCCGGCCTGCCCGTCGACCTCTCCATGGACGGTGCGAAGGCCCAGATCACCTGTGGCAGTTCGCATTTCGCCCTGCAGACGCTTCCCGCGGACGAGTATCCGGCCCTGCCCGACTTCCCCGCCACCAGCGGCACTGTGCGTAGCGACGTCCTTGCCCAAGCCGTTGCTCAGGTTGCCATTGCCGCAGGCCGCGAGGACACCTTGCCGGTGCTCACCGGCGTACAGGTGGAGATCGAAGGATCCACGATCACGCTGCTTGCGACTGATCGGTACCGGCTCGCGGTCCGTGTGCTCGAGTGGAGTCCCCGGTCACCGAATGTGTCGGCGGCGGTGCTGGTGCCCGCGCGAGTGCTGGCCGAGATCGCGAAGGCGATGACCGGGACCGACATCGTGGTCTCGCTACCCGGTTCGGGTGACGGCATCGTCGGCTTCGAGGGTGGGGCCCCCGGCGGCAGGCGGCGTACCACCACTCGGTTGCTCGACGGCGAGTTCCCGAAGGTGCGCCGCATCATCCCGGCCGAAGCGTCGATCGTGACAAGGGCGCGGATCGACACGGCCGGTCTGATCGAGGCGGTGAAGCGGGTGGCGTTGGTGGCCGAGCGCAATACTCCGGTCCGGCTGACGTTCTGCGAGAGCACCTTGACCCTGGATGCCGGCACCGGTGATGAGGCGCAGGCGTCGGAGTCGGTCGAGGCTCGCGTCGCCGGTGAACCGGTCACGGTGGGTTTCAACCCGACGTACTTGCTGGACGGCTTAAGTGTGATCCGCGCCCCAGTGGCGCAGCTGGCGTTCACCCAGGCGGCGAAGGCGGCTGAACTGACCGGTCTGAAGGACTTCGACGGCGATCCGATCAGCGAGTTCCGCTATGTAGTAGTTCCCGTCCGCTTGAACAACTGGAGCCGGCGCTAGTCCAGATGGCGCAGAGCGGCGAGGGCTGCGTCCGGTGTGCGGCCCGTCTTGCGCCAGCGAAGAACCCACCCGTACGGCGGAACGCCCGCGGCCAGGGGGAGCATCACCACACCGTCCGGGCAGGGGGTGGACAGCAGGCTGAGCGCAACGCATTCGCCGGCGCGCACCAACTCCAGCGCCGGGCCGGTGCCGTCCGTGCTGGCCGGGTGTCTCTTGGGAGTGAACCCGGCGGTCCGGCAGCAGGACACGACGAACTCGTTCCACTCCGGGGCGAAGTCGTCCCGCGGCAGGTAGTGCGTCTCGTCGGTCAACTCCCGTACGGCGACCGATTGCGCCGCCGCGAGCGGGTGGTTCACCGGCAGCGCGACGCCGAGGGCCTCGCGTCGGATGACCCGCTCGGCGAGCCCGTCGGGGCACGGCGCGGTCGACCCGCAGAGACCGAGGTCGAGTTCGCCGTTCAGCAGGCGGCGGTGCTGGTCCCGGCTGCCGCGGCTGCTGACCTCGAGCCGGAGCGCCGGCAAGCGGTTGCGCAGGCGGGCCAGTACCGCGCGCGGCGTGGCCAGGGCCGACTCCAGCACGTCGATCCGGAGTACCTCGTCGCGCCCGGCCGCAGCGGTCGCGTCAGCGACACCGGACCTGATCGCGGCGATCGCGTTGCGGGCATGGGGCAGGAACGCCTCGCCCGCCGCGGTCAGCGTCACGCCGCGGGGTGACCGGTCGAACAACTGGGCGCCGAGTTGCGTCTCCAGCCGGCGGATCTGGTTGCTGAGAGCCGGTTGCGACACATAGAGCCTCCGGGCCGCCGCGGTGAAGTGCAGCTCCTCGGCCATCACCAGGAAGTACCGCACCAGCCTCAGATCGACGTCCATTTCCGTCCTCACCTGCAGTGACAACCAGAAGCTGTGACGTTAATGCGACTGTGTGGTGGACGTCGAGCCCGGACCACGCTGAGCCGGCCGGCGCGGTCTGGCGTCGTGGGAACGGCGCGATCGTGGTCGCCGTCCGCGCGTGCTGCGCATGGGTCGGCCCGAGCGGGGTACCAGCTGGGTTTCAGTCGCGGAAGGGAGACCTGCGCCATGACCGATCACCCTACGAAGGACTTCGGTGGCAGAAAGCCCGACGAGCCGCTGGTGGACGACTTGCTCGACGAGACCCGCGGACCAGAGGAAGACGGCCCCATCGACAGGTCCAAGGTAGACCTGCTCGCCGACGAGGTCGCCGATGACGTGAAGCCCCGCGACTGAGGCCGGTGCCGGCCCTAGGAGAGGTGGAGGTTCGTCGTGAGACTGGGGTTCAAGCTGTTCGCTGAGGCCTACCCGCCTGCCGAGATCGTCCGGCAGGCGGTCCAGGCTGAGGAAGCCGGGTTCGATTTCGTGGAGGTGAGTGATCACTTCCACCCCTGGGTATCCGAGCACGAGCACTCGGGTTTCGCCTTCTCGATGCTCGCCGCGGCAGCCGCCCGGACCGAGCGGATCGAGCTGGCGACCGGCGTGACCTGCCCGTTCATCCGCTATCACCCCGCGATCGTCGCTCAGGCCGCGGCGACTACGGCTCTGCTGTCCGACGGGCGGTTCACCCTGGGTATCGGCGCGGGTGAACGCCTGAACGAGCACATCGTGGGAGCGGGATGGCCGCCGGTGTCGATCCGGCACGAAATGCTCCGCGAGGCGCTCGAGATCATCCGCCTGCTCTGGAGTGGTGGTTACCAGTCCTACGATGGCAAACACCTCCGCCTGGAGGATGCCCGGGTGTTCGACCTGCCCGACCCGTTGCCCCGGATCGCCGTGGCTGCAGGCGGACCAGCGGCTGCTCGCATCGCAGGCGAACTCGGCGACGCGCTTTTCGCGACCGAGCCGCGCGAAGACCTCATTTCGGCGTACAGGTCGGCTGGAGGAACGGGACCCCGGTACGCCGAGGTGCCGCTGGCCTGGGCGCCTACGGAGGACGCGGCGGCAGAGTACGCCCGCAAGCTGTTCCGTTTCGGCGTCACCGGTTGGAAGGTGCAGGCGGAACTGCCGAACCCGGTCAACTTCGACGCTGCCACGAAGCTGGTCACTGCCGAGCACATGCGTGGGCAGTTCGGCTGTGGTCCGGACGTACAGCGCCACGTCGAGGTGGCGAAGGACTTCCTCGACGCCGGCTACGACCAACTGGCCCTGATCAACGCAGGTCCAGACATGGACGGCTTCTTCGACTTCTTCGGCAAGGAGCTCGGCCCGGCCCTCCGTGACCTGGACAGTTGAGCGCCTGACAGTTGAGCGGCTTGGCCAGCCGCACAGGTTCTGGGGGTGGCGGGCGATAGCGTGCGGGCAGCTTGGTCCGCTGTCATTCGGAAGGAATCTCGATGGATTGGAAGCTCGAACTGGTGTCGGTCCCCGTTTCGGACGTGGATCGCGCCAAGGCCTTCTACACCGACCAGATCGGTTTCAACGCCGACCATGACCATCAAGTCACCGATGACCTGCGCTTCGTCCAACTGACCCCACCCGGCTCGGCCTGTTCCATTGCCATCGGCACCGGGATGCCGCAGGCGGAGCCGGGCTCGGTCCGCGGCCTGCAGGTCGTGGTGCCCGACGTCGCGTCCGCCCGGGCGGAGCTGGTCGAGCGCGGGGTGGAGGTCTCCGAGGTGCAGGAATTCCCGTGGGGAAGTTTCGTTTTCTTCAGCGACCCGGACGGCAACGGCTGGGCTTTGCAGCAAATCCCCGTCTACAGCTGACCGGGTCCGGCGGGGACTTTCGGACGAATGGTTCGAAAGTTCTTGCCGGGTTGGGGATTCGGGCCGTTACCGTACGACGGCCGGGACTGCTCGCGGAATCTTTCGGGCAGTTCAAGATAACGCTGTGAACACTGGCAGAGGCGGTTGTACTGTTGCTCTTGGTTGAGCAGCCAGCCGGCGTTGGATGCGCCGGCGACTGCGGCCCCTCCCTAGGACAGTAATGGTTGATTTGCAGCACTCAGAATCTGCTGTGCGACGTCCGCGGACCAGCGGTAAGACCCGCCGGCCCGCCGTCGCCGCCGAGACCCGCGTCACCCGGACCAGATCCGAGCACCGGGAGCCCCCCTCACTCGAGCTTGGTTCCGGCCCGGTCGCCGTCCAGGTACGGATCGGTGAACGGTGGATCGCGGGCCAGGCGCTCGCCCGCCGGACCGACCAGGGTGGTGGCGTCGAGGTGCTCCTCAGCCACCACGGACACCTGGTCTGGGTCGACCAGCAGCAGGTCCGCCTGTCCTGACGGTGCTCTCCACCCCCGGCTTCAGCGCCGGCGGTGGTGTTAAAGACGCGTTAGAGGGCGGCGCGGAGGTCCGGGCCATGATTAGGCATGATTAGGCTGCCCGCGGCGGCGGTCCGGACGGGGTCGCTGAGGACCTAGGAGATGTTGTGAGTACGCCGACCGATGCCGGCCAGGCTCGACCGGATCAGAAGCATGGGCGGCTGGTCGCCTGGCTGCTGCAAGATCGGCCGATCGGTCACCCGGGGCCGCACCGCCCCGCACCGCACCCCACCCACCCGTGGTGGAAGGTGATGTGCCTGACAGGTGTCGACTATTTCTCCACCCTCGGCTACCAACCGGCCATCGCCGCCGCGGCCGTCGGCTTGCTCTCCCCGATCGCGACGCTGGTCCTGGTGCTGGTGACCCTGCTCGGTGCGTTGCCGGTCTACCGCCAGGTGGCGGTCGAGAGCCCGCACGGCGAAGGGTCGATCGCGATGCTCGATCGGCTGCTCAGTCGCTGGAAGGGCAAGTTCGTCATTCTGGTCCTGCTCGGCTTCATGGCGACTGACTTCATCATCACGATGACCTTGTCGGCCGCGGATGCCACTGCACACCTGGTGGAGAACCCGTACGTCCCGAGCGCGCTGCACGGCCACGAGGTGGTGCTGACCCTGGCCCTGCTGGCCCTGCTCGCCGCGGTGTTCCTGCGCGGCTTCGGCGAGGCGATCGGGATCGCAGTCGTGCTGGTCGCGGTCTACCTCGGCTTGAACCTGGTGGTGGTGGCCGACGCCTTATGGAACGTGCTGACCGCGCCCTCGCTGGTGATGAACTGGCGAAACATGTTGACCACCCAGTACTCGAGCGTCTGGGTGATGATCGGTATCTCGCTGGTGGTCTTCCCGAAACTCGCGCTCGGCCTGTCCGGGTTCGAGACCGGGGTCGCCGTGATGCCGCAGATCGAGGGCTCCGACACTGACGACCCGGAACGGCCGGCGACCAGGATCCGCAATACCCGGCGGCTGCTGACCACGGCAGCACTGATCATGAGCGGCTTCCTGATCACCAGCAGCTTCGTCACCACCGTGCTGATCCCGGCGAACGAGTTCAAGCCCGGCGGTCAGGCGAATGGCCGGGCGCTGGCATACCTCGCGCACCAGCATCTGGGCAACGGCTTCGGCACCGTCTACGACCTCAGCACCATCGCGATCCTGTGGTTCGCCGGCGCCTCCGCGATGGCGGGTCTGCTGAATATCGTGCCCCGCTATCTGCCCAGGTACGGCATGGTGCCGGATTGGGCCCGCGCGACCCGTCCTCTGGTGCTGGTGTTCGCGCTGATCGCCTTCGTCATCACGCTGCTCTTCCGTGCCAGTGTCACCGCGCAGGGAGGCGCGTACGCCACCGGCGTACTGATGCTGATCCTGTCAGCATCGATCGCGGTGACCATGTCGGCCCGGCGGCGGGGCCGTAAGCGTGCGGCGGTCGGGTTCGCGATCATCAGTCTGGTCTTCCTCTACACCGCGGTTGCCAACAGCATCGAACGGCCGGACGGCCTCCAGATCGCGTCCTTCTTCATCGGCGCGATCATCCTCACCTCGCTGATCTCCCGCGCAACTCGTTCCCTCGAACTGCGCGCGACCGACATTCACTTCGACGACGAGGCCCGCCGGATCCTGGCCGAGGCGGCCGCCGCCGGCGAGATCCAGATCATCGCGAACGAGCCGGACACGCGGGACGAGACCGAGTACCGGGAGAAGGAAGACGAGCAGCGAGAGATTAGCAACCTGCCCGACGATGTCCCGATCATCTTCCTCGAGGTGACGCTGACCGATGCCTCCCAGTTCGAGTCCGAGCTGTACGTGCAGGGCGAGGAGCGCTTCGGCTACAAGATCCTGAAGGTGAAGAGCCCCAGCGTGCCGAACGCGATCGCCGCTCTGCTGCTGCGGATCCGCGACGAGACAGGCGTGATCCCACAGGTGTACTTCGCCTGGTCCGAGGGCAATCCGTTCTACG
>JAWWOY010000758.1:0-14986 GCA_033851195.1 Kribbellaceae bacterium
CTGAAGCGGGGGCATGGCACAGATGCGCCAGCCCGCCAAGCGATGATCTTGGTGGGCTGGCACTGACTGCTCAGCGCTGGACGTCTGCCACTGACGGATGCGCGGGTCCGACGGGAACGCGATACGAAACGCCCCGGATCAGCAGTCGAGGCCGGGCCCGAAAGCGTCGGCAAACGACCGTTTGTCGACGCTCCGATCGGGCGACCTCGCTACCGCTCAGAGTCAGTGTCGAGAACTCGTGTCGAGAATCAATGTCGGCGAACGGTCCCGGTGCGGTAGTTTCCGACACATGCTCATCGGCTACGCGCGGGTCTCGACAGCCGACCAGAACCCGGCCCATCAGATCGATGCCCTGCTGCGGGCAGGTGTTGACCGCGCCGACGTGTACGTCGACGTTGCCAGTGGGGCGAAGGCCTCTCGACCGGAGTTCGAAGTCGTCCAGCGCATGCTTCGCCAAGGCGACACGTTGAAGGTGACCCGGCTCGATCGGTTGTCTCGCTCGGTGCTGCAGCTGGTCACCCTCGGCGCCGAGCTCCGCGGGCGTGGCGTGGGCCTGCACGTCATCGAGCAGGGCATCGACACCAGCACCGCCGAAGGCCGGGCGATGTTCGGGATGCTGTCGGTCCTGGCCGAGCTGCAGCGGGAGTTGATCGTCGCTAACACCAACGACGGCCTGGCCGCTGCGCGAGCGCGCGGCCGGGTCGGTGGCCGGCGGCCGCGGCTCAGCGCCGAGCAGGCCGCACTGGCTCAGGAGCTGTACGACGCACGGGACAAGACCGTGCAGCAGATCGCCGACCTGTTCGGCGTGCCCCGCTCCACGGTGTACGGGCACTTGACGATCGGCGAGCAGCTAGCGGCAAAGTAGCCAGGGCTACCGGGCGCCGGAGCCAAGGGTGAGCCGGCGTTGCATGTTCAGCCGGACTTCCCCATAGGTCGCGACGTGACTCCAAATCAACGGGGTCAGGCCGCGCCGATCGACCGGTGTCATCCGCTCGGCCCACGGGTCGTCGGCGAGAACGTCTTGGACCATCAGGGTGTTCACATACACCAGCGCCGACTGCAACACCCGCAGGCACAGCACCGACAGTTCCTGTTCATCGCGCCGGTTGGAGGCGATGTCACCGCGTTTACCGAAGAAGATGACCGAGTTGCCGCCATTCCAGGACTCGACCACATTGAGGCCTTCGTTGATCTCACGCTGCAGGTCGCGGTCGCGCAGATACCGGGCGACGAACAGGGTCTTCTGGGCGCGGCCGAGCTCGATCATCGCCTGGTAGGTGGGGTGAATCGCGTTGGCCTTGGTGAACCGGCGCAGGATCGCCTCGGTCGATGCGGTGCCGGATCGGATCGCGGTGGCATATTTGATCATCTGGTCGTACTGCTCGGCGATCACGTCCCAGCGGATCGGGCGGGTCAGCGCTGGCAACAGCCGCGGGTAGGCGTCCGGTTCGCCGGCCGCCGGGCGGTACAGCTTCACCACGTTGATCCGCTTTATCCTGGGCAGCAGGTCGAACCCCAGCAATCTGGTGATGCCGAACCCGACCTCGGACTGGCCGTGGGAGTCGACATAGTTGCCGTCGACCTCCATCGAGGTGCCATGCCGCATCGTGCCCTCGATCATCGCCGCGACCTCGGAGGCCGAGCAGTTGATCACCTGCGAGTGGATCGCCATCGACTTCTTCTCCACATGCCAATAGATCAGGACCCCTCGGCCGCCATAGCGGGAGTGCCACTCGGTGAAGATGTTCTGGTCGAACGCCCCGAAGTGTGTCGAATCGCTCGCCACGGCCGACGATCCTGTACCCCAGACTTGCTGGCGCCGGGCGGCGAAGGTGGCGTTGGCGATCTCGGTGGCGATCACCCGCGCCACGTCCGCGGTCAGGTAGCGGCGCCTGACATAGCGAAGGTCTTCCTCGGAATGGCCGTTCTCACCACCGGCCACCGACCGGATCCCGGTATTGGTGCCGTAGGCGTAAACGACGAGCAGGAGCCGCTCGGCCAGCACCTCCCGCGACAGGTCACCACGCCCAGTGGTGCCGATGACATGGTCGAGGCACCCGGTACGCAGTACCGCCTCTTTCAGCATGTCGATCAGCGGCACCGTGCCCCACCGGGTCCGGAGCTCACCCTTCAACGCGCGCAGGTTCTTCGGCTCCGGCGCGGCATCCAGCGGTGTCAACTTGATCGCGCCCTGCTTGCCGCGGCCGCGGATCTCGACCCAATCCAGTTGATCGACCTGCTCATTCAGCGTGGCGAGTTCGGTGCGCAGCTCGCCCTGGATCTGGTCGATGAACGCGGCAGGGTCCAGCGGTTTGCGCAGCGCGGCATAGTGCTCGACGCGCCGGTCGGCGAAGTCGCGCGGCAGGTCCTCGTCTGGATTGCGCCAACGATCCGCGCCGACCACCCAGATCTCCTTGCAGCGCAGCCGCTCTCGCAGCGCCTGGAACGTGCACACCTCATATGTCGACCGCACCACCTTGGCGCGGCCCTTGCTGTCGGTGCGGGTCACCAGGTCGGTCCAGTCGCCCAGCACGCCCTTGTGGGTCGGGACATGTTCGCCAGCAGGGTAGAACGTGGCCCGGCCGTCCTTGTGACGCGCGACCAGTTCCAGCGCGTCTAGGACCGGCCGGTGCTCGGTATTGGACGACCGGAACTCCAGCACCTCGAGCAACTCGATCAGGCCGCGGCGGTAGTGGTTGGTGTAGGAGGCCTTCAGCGTGGTCTGCACCGTCCGGCGATACACCGGGCCTTTCGTCTTGTACTCGTGCACCAGTTCACGCAGCGTCTGCTCGCCACCGTGCACCGCCGGATACACCACCGACCGCACCGGGTCGTTCGGCGCGCCGAGTGCCGCCTCAGCGATCGAGAACAAGATGTTCTCCTTGCCGGTGACCTTCTTGAAGGCGTTGACCAACTCCTCGGTGACGCGCTTGTCCGCGCGAGCGTTGATCCGGTGCACCGTGGAAATCAACAGGTCGACCAGGGTGTCGGTGATCTCCCGTTCCCGCGTATGCAGCAACGCCGCAAGCAGCGCCAGGCGCAGCTCGACCGGGTGTGTCAGCAGGTGCGACGGAGACTCCACCGCGGCCCGGGCGCGCCAACCGGCCAGCACCTTCGGCGCGACATCAGCAAACAACCCTGCGGGAAGCCCCACCGCGCGCACTGCTCGCAGCTTCTTGATCTCCGTCAGCATCGACTCCAAGGACACATTCCCAGGCACCGACTTCACCAGCGCCAAGACCGACTCATCAAGATTGTCTTCCTCGACATCGGCTCCAGAAACCAGCGCCTCAACCCGGACGATCGTGACCGACGACAGCCGGCTCGCGATGCGAGTTGTCACAGCCACCTCGCCCTGATGCAGCGCCGAGCGCACCATCCGATCCACACGCCCAGACGTCGGTGGCTCGACTCGCTCGCTGCGGCACCGGACCAGCAGCTCCTCGCGGACCCTGTCCGGCTGCCGCTCGGCCTCACAGACCTCCGCAGCCAGCCACAACGTCAACTTATCGGCGTCATCGATCGAGCACTCCCGAAATCCCAGGTGGCTCCGGATCTGCGCCTGGTGATAGCGGTTCGTGCGCCCCGACCACTCGTACATGCCCAACTCAGAAGCCGGCACCTTGATCTGATCGGCGACGAACCGGACCGCGTCGTCAGATATCTCCGCTCGGCCTCGGGGGAACCGCCCCAACCTCGTATAAAACTTCAGCAGCAACACGAACCCGAGCCTGGTCGCCCCACGCTTGCCGGCCACCAGCCCCCGCTCGTCATCGAGCAAAGTCCAATGCTCAACCAGCTCATCAAGTTCAATCGACCGATCCACGATCGGTCATACTCCCGCGACCACCCCCACCGGCGCCACCACTTGCTCGTTTGCCGCTGGTGACACGTTTCTTACCAGCACCCCTGACTGGCGTTCTCGCGACTGAGTTCTCTCGCGGCAGTTGAGCCGCCGAGCTGCACGTGCGCTACCGATGCGACGGCTCGCTCTCCTCGCGCTCCTCGTCGAATCTGCCCCGCGCGATCATGGCAGTGAGCGCCTCTTGCGCGAGCGGCTGGACTCTTTGTGGCCAGCCGGTCGCCGCGATCTCGGCCTCGGTGTCCAGGCTTGCTGTCGCGTCCAGCGCCGCAAGCATCGACGTGAGCACGTGCTCGATCTTCTCGATCTCCTCGGCGGTGTAGGTCGATAGCGCTCGCCAGTCGTATGGAATGTCCTCATCGATGTAGTCGAAGAACAGGTTGAAGTACTCCTTGCCGCCGACAGCGAAGAGCCCGGCGTCGCCGTCGGCAAGGATCTCAAGGACTTCTACAACTCGATTGCGTACTCGCTGATCTACGAGCCGCTCTGACACTTCGTCGGCCACCGCACCATCGTTGCGGCTCGACTGCCTCGCGCCACCTAGCAGGGCCTATAGATGCATATAAACGTGGCCATTTCTAGGGGCTCATAGCCCTCTGCCGACGCAGCGTACTGCCGCCACGTCGCGTGCGTAGCCCGCCGTCGAGTCGGTCGCGTGGCGCTCGATCGTGGCTGGGTGGTAGCCAAGCCGGAAAGCACTCCGTCGCGGCTGCGCGCGCAGGTGCCGCGAGTTCTCTTGACTTGCTGGTAGCAGTAGCCGCAGACTCCACCGTCGGGCCAGTTCGCGACGATCTGCTGACCGCAGCGACCGCAGGCGACCGGCCATTGGTTGGGGTCGCTGGGCTTGCGGGCCTAGCCATCCTCGTCGCCCGGGACGATTCGAACGCGTCTGGCGATCGGGCTGCCGGGCTTGACGCCCAGGTCCTCGGGTCGCTTGGGTGCGTCCGCGGTCTTTGCGGCGCGCATCTCGACGTAGGGCTTGAACAGATCGTTGGGCTCGTAGCCGAGGATGTCGCACAGAGCAGCGAACGTGCGAGCCGGAATCCGCACCGGGGTTCCGGTGACCAGTCGGTGGACCTGGCTCTCGGACAGGTTGATGCCGCGCGACCTGAGCAGGGGCATCAGTTCGGTGCTCTTCCAGAGGTTCCGCTGCGCCATGACGGTGCGCAGATTCCACGTGTTTAACTGGTTGCAGCGGGAGTTAATGAGCCGGGAACTGTGTCGTGTGCACGCTGTCGAGCAGACGTGCTCGCGATGGGAATGCCGAGGCAACTATGGTCAGAGGATGATGGAACGGACCTCGCCACATGTCCTCGTGATCGGACTCGACCCATACCGAGTCCCTGGCCCTTGGGATCCGGCGCCGGTGGCCGCCGCGATCGAGGAGTCGGTGACACGGTTCGCTGAGTCCGGCATCGACGTTCAGAACTGCCTGCTCGGGCTCGACGGCAAGGATGATTTCGAGGCTGTCGTCACCGCGGCGCTGCGTGTCCGATCGTGGGAGTGCATCGTGATCGGCGGTGGAATCCGAAAGGACGAGGAGCAGCTTGAGCTCTTCGAGTTGATCGTCAACTTGGTCCGGCAGCACGCACCGGACGCCGCGATCGCGTTTAATCGGACCCCGGCCGACATCGTCGACGCAGCCGTTCGTCAGTTGCGCTAAGGGCGGCGGCTCAGTTCCCCGCTCGCAACTGAGGCTCTCGCCAGTAAATTGGCAGACGCGAGTGTTGATGACGCGGGGAGTAGTCCGCCGGGGCGGGATCAGGTCGGCGTCGTGGTGTGCCGGCTGGCGACGTACTGGGTGTAGGTGGTTCCTGATACGCCGGCATGGCAACGACCGCCACCCTGACGCGCCAGAGAACGGCCCTGCGCAAACACTGAATCCTTTGGCGCGGCGGGAGTAGTCGCATCTACTGCTACTCCCGCCGTTTTTGCTGGTAACGGCTCGTGTTCAACGGGTGCGAGTGCTCACCGGCACCGAGACTCGAAGCCGATAGCATTCCCGCGTTAATCGCTGGCACTCGCGTATGTCGGCCTGCCAGGGTGCTGGATATGGCCGAGGTTGTGGTGCCGCTGACCGTTCGAGATCTGACCGAAGAGGACCTGCCGGCATGCGGCTGGTACGGGACGGCGACGGATCTCGCGTACGTTGCCGAAGCGATAGAACGCGCCCGCCGTGGCGAGGTCGACTACCTCGCGGTCTGCCCGCCCTCCGGTCTGCCGGTGGCGGTCGGCGGGGCCGACTACACGAAACCGCCTGGTGCGGCGACGATTTGGCAGCTGTCGGTCCAGATGGCAATGCGCTCGTATGGAATCGGCACGATCCTTATGACCGCGTTGGAGCAGCGGATCCGCGCCCGCGGGCTGCGCTGGGCCGAGTTGGGTGTCGACGACAACGACTCGCGGCCGCGCGCTCTGTATGAGCGGCTGGGCTACGTCGTGAGCGGCAGCGAGATCGGCTCGTGGGACCAGGATGCCGTGGACGGATCCGTGACCCGCTACGAAACGCCGATCACCCTGATGCGCAAGGAACTGATCTAGGCATTGGGCACCAGTTGTTGGGGTGAGCCGCAGCCTCGGATGGAGCGTGGCCGACGCTCTGTCGCCGGCCCCGGATTAGTTCGCTCGGCGCTTCGGCCACGGTTCCGGTCGGCTGGCACCACTGGCGCCGGGCGGCGTGCCCGCTCGGCGCCTCGCGAGGTCGTCGGCTACGGGCAGCAGCCCGATCTGCGCGTTTTTCGTCGATGAGGCTGGCGTCCAGGTGGGGTCGGAGTGCGAGCTTGCTGTTCTCCATCACGAACGCCGTGCCGAGCGCAGCGAATTCCGGTTGCTCGCCTGCCCGCTCGTGCAGGCAGGGGGTGGAACCGGCCGAGCCCACGGTGCTGTCAACCACATGAGCCAGGTGCCGCGGGTGGGCCTCGCCTGTCTCGACAGCGTGTCGCAGCAGCGGGGTCTGGAACTGGAGGTTGTTCGGAGTACGCGAGGGTTGGGGCTTCCGATCCCGCGTGCTGGAGGATCAGCCAGGCGGCATCGGCACCGATCATCGACCTTCCTGGCCAGCCTCGCTCGTCCACTACCAACCGTAGCCAGCGCACGTTGTCGTGCACGACGGTCAGCACCATGCCAGCGGCCACCGACATTGAGTCGGGGGAGCAGTCCGCCCCAGACCTGGCCTACGCCAAGTGCTCTTTGAACCAGATCTCGATGTCCTCGAGGGCCGCCCGACCTATCGGAGTCGGGTGGCCGGTGAATCCGTGGGGTGCGTCAGGGTAGACACGGAGGTCGACGGCGACGCCAGCTGCAGACAGGCGCGCGGCCATGGCGAGATTGTCCTGCAACAAGATGTCCGCCTCGCCGACCATCACCATAACGGGCGGTAGACCTTCAACATCCGCATAGATAGGTGAGAAATCAGGGTGTGTCCGATCGGCAGCGTCTCCGGAGTAGGCCTCAAGGAAGTATTCGTCGGCGATCAGACGTCCCGCTGGCGTCTGTGCGCTCAGATCGTAGGTTCCGAACTGCAGCACAGCTGTGTCGACGGCCCTGTTCCCTCGATCCCGCAGCCGGAGAAGTGTGGTCATCGCCAATGTCGCGCCAGCGGAGAAGCCCACGATGCCGAGCTTGGCCGTGCCGAAACGATCCTCTGCATGCTCGGCAAGCCACAGCGCAGCCGTTTCACAGTCATCGGGTGCCGCTGGCCATGGGTGCTCAGGAGCGAGGCGGTAGTCCACGCTGACGATCGCCACTCCAAGGGCGTCCGCGAGCTGTCGATTGCGGACGTCGCTGCGAGCAGCCGAGCCCATATAGAAGCCGCCACCGTGGATATCGAGGAGAGCGCCAGTCGCTTGCCCCTGCTCGGGTGTGTGGATCCGCAGTGAGACGCTCCGGCGCCCAAACTCGACGATTTCCTCGTCTGCCGGTGGTTGTGACGGCGCGGGCGCGGGCATGCGCGCTCGGACATGGCGGAGTTCGTCCAAACCTCGGGGACCCCAGCCCGACACGCGAGTTTCGTAGAAGGCGCGCGACGGCTCAACCAGCAGCAACAGGTGCGGAGCGATCAGCTCGGCCAGGCTCACTTTCATCGCTGCAATCATATGGCTGAGCGATGCCGATCATGACGCGCCCGATCTCGTGTTGGATGTCGACTCCGCCATGTCGCTGGCAGGATCCGCCAGATCCTTTGGCAATCCGCCATCTCACCTGGCAAACGACAGGTGAGCCAGGAGCACCCAGACACTCCCTTGGGTTAACTGGCGAAGCGACATGTCGAGGTGCGACGAGTTGCAGCCCCTGTGCATCCATCCGAGGCCAGGTCTGAGTCGTCTGCCGGCGATGGCCCGGTCGTCCACACCGCACGCGCAATCCGCACTCATATGCCGATGAGCGTGCACGAAGGTGGTGGTGACTACTTCAGCCCCAAACGCAAGAACGCATGCCCCGGTGCCTACTCCTTGGTCGCCACCACCATGTATCCCTCGGCCTTCGGGTCGAACGTGCTCTTCTCGACCCTCAGTCCGACGCTGTGCAACTCCGATCCGAGTTCGTCGTATCGATATGGCCAGCACGACAACAGTTCCGAGCGGACAAGGACCGACCCATCGGCCTTGACTTGCGCGACAGCAATCTCGATGTGGTGCTCTTGCTCCCAGTGCGGCGCAATCTCCCAGCGATAGATGACGAGGGCATCGCGGCCATTCCGGCGGACCAGTTGGTCACGGATGTCCAGCCGGGAGCCGCCAGCGCGCACGAGTTCCCAAGTGCGTGATGTGAGAACTAAGCGTCCTCCAGGACGCAGTAGCCGTGACATTGACTCCAGCGCAGCCAATCTGCCTCTCGCGCCCTCGGCATGGTGCAGTGAGTTGCCGACGCAGAACACCATGTCGAAACTGGCGTCGTCGAAGTGGTCGGTCAACTCATGCCAGTCGGCTCGAACCGTCCGCAACGGTGCACTGTGTTCCTCCGCCAACTGTTCAGTGCGACGAACCATGGCTGCGCTGGCGTCGGTCGCGACGACGCGCATGTCGAGACCGGCGAGGCCAACCGCCAGTTGCCCGGTACCGCACGAGCAATCGAGGACGCGCGCGTTTGACGGAAGGAGACGGATGACGTCATCGAACGCTGCGGCGAACTCGGCGGGTGTCAACTTCGCTTCCGAGATAAGCCACTCGTACACCTCTGCAAGCGCGTCATAGCCCGTCACGACGGCCACCTCCGTCAACTCGGCAGACTCAAGAGAGCAGGCCAGCAGTACATCATTGGGGCAAGTCAGTCGCCACCGATTTCCCGTTGGGGAACCATCCGCTCATGCCGCTGAGCGTGTGTCGGCGCCTCGAAACCCGAACTTCAGTGCGGAGCGGCGTCGAGCCTCGCCTTGATGTAGGAGGTGTAGTTGGCGGCTGATCCACGCGCGTGAAGTTCAATGGTGGCGGGGGAGTAGCCGAGGACTTCGGCGATGATCGCGGTGGGCGCGAGCTTGGTGAGCTCGTGCAGCGTGCCGAGTCGGGCGGCGCGTACGCCGAAGGCAGCGCGCAGGCGGTCAGCGACACCTCCTGGCTCGAGGTGGCGGCCGGGGGAGTAGCCGGGAAAGACCCAGTTGCTGTTGGGATGCGCAGCGGTCTGGTGGTTCTGGGGTTCAGCAGCAAGCTGGCGGAAGGGCTCGTCGAGTGGTGGATGCAGCTCTATGTCAGCGGTTCCTCCGAGCCGGATGGTGACCAGCGTGTCGGTGAGGGTGACGTCGTCCCAGGTCAGGGTGATCAATCGCTCGAGTGGCTGACCGAACACGAGGAGAAGAATGGCGATGGCCCGGTGTCGCACGGGCAGGTCGGTGCTGTGGACGTGGTCGTCGATCGCCTTGGTCTGTGCCTGGGCGTCGAGCTTGGGGCTCGTGCCGCGGCGATGCGGCGTAAGTCGGAGGTCCGGGTCGATGAGCTTGGACTTGATGGCCCAGCCGAGGAATCTGCTTGCGACACCACGGGTAGTTAACCCGCCGGCTTGCCAGGCATCCAGATCGCCTTGGCTGAGGTGTTCTAGAAGGACGTCACGTGTGCGGAGCCAGGTGAGGAAGTCGATCGCGACGGTGACGGTCTGCTTGGCCCGGAGAAAGGTGCCGCGGCTTGTAGCTCCTTCTTCGTTCATCCGGCGGAGAATGTGCCAGCGGATGAATCGCGTGATGACGTCACGGTCGTCGGGATGGTCGAGCCGATCGATGGCACCTGGGGTCCATTCGTTGAAGCGGTCGCGGTAGAGGTCGTGGCGGGGGAGCGCACCGTGCTCGACCAGGAGGCCACGCACGTAGTCACGTGTGCGAGACGGCGGGAGTGAGTCGAGGAGTTCGTGGGTGACCCGGCCGTGGCCGCGCAGCTGCTCGAAGAAGCTGCGGACGTGAGTCTGCTTGATCCAGGTCAGTCCGCTGTTGGCGCGCTTCATGTTCTTCATGGCCTCGATGATGGCGACCAGTTCCGGCGCGATCTTGCCGGTGTCCGGGTCGGTGAGCAGGCCGTCAACGACTAGGTTGAGTTCGCAGTGCATGCATCGGCCGCCGCGGTAGAGCTCGGCTTCGGCAACGCAGTCAATGTTGAGCGTGATTCCGGAGCACGTGCGGCACGTTGGTCGGCCGCCGATCCTGCCCGGAAGCACGCCTACGTGCCCGCATGCGCAGGTGCCGCGCTCGCGTTTTGCGGCCTGATAGCAGTAGCCACAGATCCGCCCGTCGGGCCAGCGCGCGACGGGCTGGTAGTGCCCGCTGCAGCGCGCACAGGGATCCGGCCAGGCGGCTGGGTCGCCTGGCTTCCTGGGACGCGCCATCAGCTGTCAGGCTCGTCGGGAACGACGCGGACCCGGCGGGCGATCGGGTTGCCGGGCTTGATGCCGAGGTCCTCGGGTCGCTTGGGGGCGTCGGCAGTAGCGGCAGCGCGCATTTCGACGTAGGGCTCGAAGAGATCGTTGGGAGTGCAGTCGAAGATGTCGCACAGGGCTGCGAACGTCCGTGCGGGGATGCGTTCGGGGGGCTGGGTGACGAGTCGGTGCACTTGGGCGTTGGACAGGTTGACGCCGCGGGACTTGAGCAGCGGGATGAGCTCTGTCGTCTTCCAGAGGTTGTGTGCGGCCATCACCTGACGTAGACGCCAGTGGTAGCCCACTCGTCGTTGTTCAGCCATCGTGGTCGCCGTCCTTCTGGTCGAGTCGTAGGCGCCGAGTGATCATCTGCTGGATGGTCTTCTGCTTGAAGTCCGAGGAGACCGATGTGTACAGCGAGGTCGTCGAGGAGTGCTGGTGGCCAACCTGCTGCTGGACGAAGAACGAGTCGTAGTCGGCTTCGATCAGGTGCGTCACATACGAGTGACGCAGGCAGTGGAGCGTGAGCTCGTCCGGCAGACCAGCCTGCTCACGAGCCCGGGCGAAGGCGCGCTCGAAGGTTCGCAGACTCGTGGCGCCGGCCCGCTCAGAAGGCCACAGGGACCTGGACCGGTCAGCGGTGGCGAACAGCTCGCGGCCCGCGGGGGAGAGCCAGTGCTCGAGCAGATCGACCACCCAGTCGAACTCCGGCACGGTCAGCACGGTGCGCCGCCGCGGTCCGGATCCCTTCATGCCCTTGGCCCAGCGCACCTGCACGGCGCCGAAGTTCTCGTAGTCCGGCACCTTCGGGTTGGGGCCGAAGTCGACGTACTCGAGCCTGGTGAGCTCGCGCCGTCGCAGCCCGTAGGCATAGGCGATCTTGAGCGCGGTCGAGTCACGAAGGGCGGGCAGCCAGCGTTTGGTTCCCTTGGCGTACTCGGTGTCGACGAAGTCGTCCGCGGCGTCGAACAGGCTCTGCATTTCGTTGCGGGTCAGAGCGCGCCGTCCGGGCGGCACGTCGTCATCAGTGCTGTGGCGGGGACTGTTCCAGTCGAAGACGATCTGTGCCGGGATGTCGTTGAAGACGCGCTCACAGAACGTCACCCAGCCGTACCTGGTGTCGCTGACATAACTCGTGAACGCGCGGATCGCCGCGGTGTAGGACCGCAGCGTCGAGATCTTCAGAGGCCGCTCACCGGAGCGAAGGTCGGCGAGGAACTCTTCGAAGTGATGCGGGCGCCAGGTCCACGGGTACTCGTTGGTGTGCGCCTGGAACCTCGTGACCACCCGGCACGACGTCTTGATGTGAGCCGTCGTCAGGCCACGCGCCAACTGCTGCGTGCGCCAGCGATCCAGCATCGCTTCGAAGACTCGGTCATCGGCACGCAACAGCCCGACGGAATCGTCGAGCAGATACTCAGGGATCCGACCAGGAACAAGCTCCACGGAGGCCGACGGTACGCGAGAATCTCTCATTAAACGAGAGAGACACGCGCTGAGCAGCGCAAACTCCTAGGTTGGGCACCCAGTAGCGCCGACCGCGCAGCCCTAGAACCTGAGCCCTGACCAGTAGAAACGTCACGACCCAAGGGTGCGACGAGCTCTCTCATCTGTTTCTACTCGTCGGATTTGATGTCCGATAATGGACATTATGTCAACTACTAGTCTGCGTATTGCATCAGATGAATCAATGCCGCTGGGTCCGCTCCACTACCCCGACGGCGCGGAAACGCTGCGACGATACGGCCTTGCGGGCGCTGACGGCGACCCGTGCCGGCCAGATCCGGCCGGCGCATCAGTAGCCCGTAGCCAGCGCTCAGGACGCGGCTACTGGCCGGGATGGGGTCGGAGCTTGAAGATCAGGATGCCGAGGTACTTGTTCATCCACGCCTGCTTGTGCGGGTAACGGCGTCGGGCGTCCTCGGATAGTTGAGGCTCGATCGCGGTCTCGATCCACAGCCCTGCCGCACTGAACACGTTGATCAGGTCAGAGATGGTGTAGGGACGCTTGGTGAGGGTGATCTGGTCGTTCCAGCCGCTGAGGTAGGAGAACGGGGCGGCGGAGAAATACTCTTCGCCCAAGGACGTCCCATTCTGTTCGGCCCGTTCGACGGCGTATCGGATCGGTTGCGTCTTGGTCAACAGGATGAATCCATCGTCGGCCAGCATCGCGCGCGCTGCCTGCATGGTGCGGACTGGATCCTTCGCGTAGCCGAAAGACTGCAGGAACAAGATCCGGTCGAACCTGCGACCGGCGAGCCCAGGCACAGAATCCAGCTCAGAAAGATCGCCCCGGATGAACTCCAAGCCAGGCGGCGGGGCACTGAGGAAGTTGCCACTGACGTCGACTCCGACGGAGGCGGTCGCACCGTCTCCAACCAGCTCAGCGAGCTTGCCGCCGTTGCCGCAACCGACATCGAGCACCGACCGTCCGGCGACATCACCCAGAAGGTCTCGCTGCGCAGGCCACTCGACAAGCCGATCCAGCGAGTCCTCCCTGATTCGGGCCCGCTCGTAGTCCGGAGCGAGTTCTAGCCACGCCTGGCTCGGATCTCCAGGAGTGTCCGTGTGAGAACTCGTCGTCGCCTGTGAGTCGTCTGACATCGCCACGATACAGACCATAGTCGTCCCTTTGGACCTCCCCGTCCCAGGGCGATCGTGGCTCTCGCCCCTGTGCCGCTCAGCCCGGCGAATACGACCAGTCTTGATACGCAGGGTGTCCAGTATTAGTCACCCGCGCAGGCCATGGTCCCTGTCGTCGAGGTCACCGACGGACAGACCCCGATCGGTCCCCGAGACACCCTGCGCAACTTTTCGACGCACCGAACTCCTACCCGCCACGAGAAGAAGTGCGCATCTCCCTGCCGGAGATCGTGCAGTCGGCGATGGAGTTGGCGCGAACGTCGTGAAACAGCTCGGCGGCCGAGAATAGCGGCTGGTGCTTCGACCTGCACGAACAGCTTGAGGTCGGGGTGGGTCACTCGTCGATCGGATGGGACAAGCCAGCACACCGGACAGCCAGCGTGCCGCTCGGCGCACTGCCCGGAGGGCACCGACCGACGAGAGCCCCACCTTCAGCAGTGCGTGAGCGGCTTCGGTGACCGCCGAACTGGTGGATCACTTCTTGTTGCCTGGGCGCCTCGGTCAACTGCGCCTCGCGTTGGCAAACTGAGCGCGTGCCTGACAAACAAGCGCTAATCCGCCCTGCTCGCATCGACGACGACGAACATGTCTGGCCCCTCGCCCGGGACTTTGCCACCTCGTTCAGACCCCAACGCGCCGCGTTCGACGCCGCCTGGGGTCAGCTGGTCGGCGCCCCACACACACTCCTGCTTGTCGCAGAGACCCCTGAGCGCGGGACCGTCGGCTACCTACTCGGCAACAGCCATCTCACGTTCCTCGCCAACGGCCCCGTCGCCTGGGTCGAGGAAGTCATGGTCGACAGACACACGCGACACTTCGGCATCGGACGCCGACTCATGGAACACGCCGAGCACTGGGCGCAATCCATCGGCGCCGCCTACCTCGCCCTCGCCAGCCGCCGAGCCGGACCCTTCTACCTCGCCCTCGACTACGAAGACTCCGCCGTCTTCTACAAGAAAACGTTGACCTAAATCCGGCACCAGCGGGACCAGATCACTTGACGAAACCCATTGGTCCTTCCAACGACGTTCACCAGGTGATCGATCACCTGGACTTTCCGCACACCCCAGCAGCCACGTCACCATCGGCAACACAGTCCCGCTGCAGTGCGCGCCGAAACCACGCAACGTCAAGCCTGGCGCGTGACCCAGCGAGCAAACTGATTCGCTCTAACAACTCCCGATCCGGCGATCTGTGTCAGATCGGATGAGGAAACCATCACCACAGATTCTCATCCGATCTGACGCACCGCAGGCCACGGCGGGGTCCTGCGTCAACTCGGATGAGAACGGACAATGGTCCCCTGCTCCGCACGTCTCGAGAATGTGGCACCTGGTCGGGTGGCCGGGGGCATCTCAGCCCCCGGCTCCCACAGATCCCGGCGTGAACCTCTCGGTTCACCATGACCTACTCCCCCAACGCGACCCGTACCTCCCCCGGTCCGAGAAGTGGATTGTCGCGAAGCTCGACGGACTTTCTAACGAGGTTCGCCAGCCGGTCCAGCACTTCGCCACCTGGCACCACCTGCGACGCATCCGCGCCAAGGCAGCCGCTGGTGCCGCGACTTGCGGGCCTATCCACTCGGCCAAGCAGGAGATCACCGAAAGCGTGAAGAAGGACGGACCACGGCCATTTAGGGTGTGGTTC
>JAWWOY010000771.1:0-2595 GCA_033851195.1 Kribbellaceae bacterium
GGCGACCTGCACCGACAACGCCGGCAACACGGCGAACAAGACCGTGAGCGGCATCCAGATCGACCGCACCGCGCCCACCACCGCGGCCGTCGTACCTGACCCGCTGACCAGCGGCTGGTACGCCGGCGCCGTCAAGGTCACCCTGACCGGCCACGACGCTCTCTCTGGCGTCGCTGCCAAGTACTACAGCGTCGACGGTGGCGCCGCGCAGACCTACACCGGCGCGTTCGACTTCGCCACCAAGGGCACCCACACCATCAGCTACTGGAGCGCGGACGTCGCGGGCAACGTCGAGGACGGGACCGGGAACAGCATCACCCTGAAGATCGACGGCAACGCGCCGACGACGACGGTGATCAACCCGATCTCGCCTGCCAGCGGCTGGTTCGTCACCAGCGGCATCCCGGTGGCCTTCGACGCCAACGACGCCGAGTCCGGCGTCGCTGCGACGTACTACCAGATCGACGACGGCGCCCCGCAGACCTACGGCGATGAGTTCACGGCGGACCTGTCGACCGGCAGCCACACCATCACCTACTGGAGCGTCGACCTCGCCGGCAACGTCGAGGCCAAGCACATAACTCAGCTGAAGGTCGACGTCGTACCGCCGACGATCACCGGCAGCCGGAGCCCGGCCCCGAACGCCAAGGGTTGGAATAACACCGACGTCGACGTGACGTTCGCGTGCGCCGACGCTGACTCCGGCGTCATCGCAGGCTGCGGCCCCGACGCCACAGTCAGCAACGAAGGCGCGGACCAGAGTGTGCATGGCGACACGCAGGACGTCGCCGGAAACGCCAGCACCACCACCGTCGACCACATCAACATCGACAAGACCGCTCCTTCGCTGACTGGAACTGCGACGACCGCCTCAAACGGCGCCGGCTGGTACAAGGGCGACGTCGAGATCGCCTGGACCGGCCAGGACGGGCTCTCGGGCATCGACCCTGCGACTCAACCGGGCAACAGCACCATCACTGGTGAGGGCAACAACCTGGGCGACTCGGCCAGCATCTCCGACAAGGCGGGGAACGAGAAGACCGCGTCGGTGACCGGGATCAAGATCGACCGCACCGCACCGGTCATCACTGGTGGACCGACCACCACCCCGAACGGTGCCGGCTGGTACCGCGACCAGGTCGTCGTGGACTACACCTGCACCGACTACATGTCCGGGGTGGCCTCCTGCCCGACCAGCAAGGCTCTCGCCGGTGACGGCGCCAACCAGGCAGTCACGAGTGACCCCGCGAGCGACAAGGCGGGCAACGACACCGCAGGCATCACGGTTGGCGGCATCAACATCGACGGCAGTGCGCCCAGCACGACCGCGAACAACCAGTGCACGAAGGTCGCCGGGTGGTGCACCGGCTCGACCGCCAACGTCGTGCTGACCGCTGCAGACCAGGCTGGCCTGTCCGGGGTGAAGGAGATCCACTACAAGGTGGACGGCGGCGCCGAGCAGGTGGCGGCAGGCGACACGAAGACCGTCAGCGTTCCGCTCGACGGCAGCGGCGCGGGCACCGTCAACTACTGGGCGGTCGACAACGCCGGGAACGTGGAGACGTCGAACTCCGTGGCCTTGAAGTGGGACAACATCGCTCCGACGGTCACCCACACCCTGTCCCCGGTGCCGAACGCGAACGACTGGAACAAGAGCGACGTCACGGTGACCTTCGCCGCCAAGGACGACGACTCCGGCTCCGGCGTGGCGACTGTGACCGATCCGGTAACCGTCTCAACCGAGACTGCCGGACAGGTCGTCAACGGTTCCGCAAAGGACACTGCGGGCAATGTCGGCACCGACACCGTCACCGTCAAGCTCGACAAGACCGCCCCGGTCATCACCGGAGCGATCATCAGCGGCACCCAGGGCAGCAACGGCTGGTACACCGGACCGGTTACCGTCCACTTCACCTGCTCCGATGCCCTCTCCGGGGTCGCTACCTGCCCCGACAATGTGATCCTGACGGACAACGGCGCCAACTCGGCCAGCGGCACAGTTACAGACAAGGCCGGCAACACCGCCACCAGCACGGTGTCGGACATCAACATCGACAAGGAACTGCCGACAATTACCGGCGTCAACGTGGCCGGCGGGTCCTACACCCTCGGCGCCGTCCCGACCGCCACGTGCACAGCCAGCGACAGCTTCTCTGGGCTGGCCAGCTGCACGGTCACGGTGGCCGGAGCCACCGGCGTGGGCACCTTCACCTACACCGCGACGGCAACTGACAAGGCCGGCAACAGGATCACGGCGACCGGCACCTACAAGGTCGTCTACCGGTTCGACGGGTTCCTGCAGCCGATCAACGACACAGCGCACCAGGTCGGCACGTCGACCAGCGTGTTCAAGGCCGGCAGCACCGTCCCGGTGAAGTTCCAGCTCAAGAAGGCGGACGGGACCGTCGTACAGGCCAACGCCGCGCCGGTCTGGCTGATCCCGGCCAAGAATGCCGCGATGAGCATGCCG
Source organism: Kribbellaceae bacterium (assembly GCA_033851195.1). GTDB lineage: Bacteria > Actinomycetota > Actinomycetes > Propionibacteriales > Kribbellaceae > Kribbella. Next base: position 2,471 of record JAWWOY010000771.1, read on the forward strand.
GTGGACGAGAGCCTGTACTCGGCGGCGGCGGACAGCGGCAGCACCTATCGCTCTGACGGCCAGCAGTACATCTACAACTGGAAGACCGGCAGTGGCGGGTACTACTACCGCATCGGTGTCACCCT
>JAWWOY010000869.1:0-2791 GCA_033851195.1 Kribbellaceae bacterium
CCGTCGGCGGACCAGGCGGACCCGTAGTGCACGTCCGGCAGCTCGTCGGGCAGCAGTTCGCCGGTGCTCAGGTCCTTGATCCGCAGCGTGAACCGCTCGTCGCCGACCAGGTCGGTCGAGTAGGCCAGCAGCCGGCCGTCGGGGGAGACCTCGACAGTCCCGAGCGCGAAGAACTCGGAGTCGCCGGCCACCTCGTTGCCGTCGAGCAGGATCTCCTCGCCGGCGATCTCACCCTCGGTGCCGGGCGGCTCGTCGCCGTCGGCCCGAACCCGGCAGGTGATCTGGTACTGCTTGCCCTCCACCGTGCGGGTGTAGTACCAGTACCCGCCGCGCCGGCTGGGCACGCTCAGGTCGGTCTGCAGGGTCCGCTCGGAGATCTCGCCGAAGATTGCCTCGCGCAACGATTCGAGGTGTGCGGTGCGGGCCTGCGTATAGGTGTTCTCGGCCCGCAGGTAGTCGAGCACCTCGGTGTCGGTCTTGTCCCGCAACCACTCGTAGTCGTCGACGAAGACGTCGCCGTGATGAATGCGTTCGATCGGCTTGCGGGTGGCTACAGGTGGCTTTAAGTCGGACATGCGGGCGAGATTACCCGCCTGCCCGCCCTCGTGGGTCCTAGCGCTCTCAGATCTCGTACGTCGCGACGACCGGCGCGTGGTCGCTCCAGCGTTCGGCGTACGTCGGGGCCCGGTCGACCACACAGCTGAGGGCGGTGGTGGCCAGTCCGGGGGAGGCGATCTGGTAGTCGATCCGCCAGCCGGCGTCGTTGTCGAACGCCTTGCCCCGCCACGACCACCAGGAGTACGGACCGGGTCCGTCGCCCCCGAACCGGCGGCCGAGGTCGACCCAGCCGGCGGCGAACAGCCGGTCCATCCAGGCCCGTTCCCCGGGCAGGAAACCGCTCTTCTTCCGGTTCGCCTTCCAGGCCTTCAGGTCCTCCTCGCGGTGCGCGATGTTGAGGTCCCCGCACAGCAGCACGTGGCGCCCGTCCCGCCGGAGTTCGGCCAGGCGCACGGTGATCGCGTCGAGGAAGGCGTATTTCTCGGCCTGGCGCGGCGGCGTCTCGAACTCACCGGTGAACACATAGATGCTGACAGCGGTCAAGGTCGACCCGTCATCCAGCACGACATCGGCCTCGACCCAGCGGCCGGAGCCGGTGAACCTCCCCGGTCCGATCTCGGACCGCTCCGCCTTGATCGGCCGCCGGCTGGCCACGGCGACGCCCGCGCGGCCCCTGCTGCCGTCGATCACCGGCTCGGCATGAGCGAGGTGCCAGTCGCCACCGAGGTGCTCGCGGAGTACCTCGTCGGTGGCGCGGACCTCCTGCATCAGGAGCAGATCCGGATCGGTGGTCTCGAGCCAGCCGGCCATCCCTCGGCGAAAGGCCGCCCTGATCCCGTTCACATTCACAGTCGCAACCGTCAGCACCCCCGAACCCTATCCGCCCACCGCGACGGGGGCACATGGTCCTGGTGAAGCCGGACAGCTGAACCAGTGGGCGCAGAACGCCGACAGCTTCCTGGTCAGGGAGCGCTCTGCCGGCGACGTGCAGGACTGGACCATCCTGTACCTCCACGCATACACAACTGCGCCTCAGGCGATGGCGCTCCGCCTGAGGTGTGGTGTCGCCGCGACTTGTGTAGGCGTGGACGTCCGTCTCTAGAGCCGGCGCTCGCTCCGGCCGCTGGAACTTTGTGCACCGTTCCGCCGCTTCACCGCCGAGAAGCCGGCTGGACCATGCACAAAGGCGACCGCGGGACGGCAGGTGGCTGGTTGGCGCGGGTTCAGGGCAGGGGAACGCTCAAGGCTGCGAGTTGCGAGTGCGCACCGGGGTGGACGGCGGTGCCGAGGATGGCGCCCAGGGATTGTTCGCAGAGGCGCTCGAGGACGCTGGGGGAGACCGTCGGGTCGTCGATCCAGGTCAGGATGGTCTGCTCGATGTAGCCCTGCCAGCCGTGGCAGGCGAGTTTTACCTCCGGCGTGATCTCCACCCCGAGGTCGGCCACGGCACCCACCACCCACTGACTGAAGATCTGGCGCAGCTCGGAGTGCAGTGCCCGGACCTCGGGATCCCCGGCTGCGGACATCAGCAGAGTGACCCGGTAGAGCTGCGGCGTCGCCAGCACTGATCGGACGAAGGCGCGGATGCCGCTGCGGAGTTGCTCGGCCGGCGGCAGTGACAGGTCCGGCGCGGTTCTGAGCATCACCTCGGCCGCGGCCGTCTCGATCACGGCGTACCGGAACTTCTTCTTCGAGCCGAAGTAGTGGAACAACAGGGCAGGGGAGACACCGGCCTCGCCGGCGACCAGCTCGACCGTGAGCTCGCGGTGCGGGTCTGCCTCGAGCACCCGGCGGGCGGCATCGAGGATCTGCTCACGCCGCTGGTCCGGCTTGAGCCGCGGCGATGAGGCACGGGTCATACCGGACATTCTATTGAGTAAACGGTCAACAAACACTTACTGTTGAGAATCTGCTCAACAATGACCTGACGGACACCGAGATCGGCGGAGGACGCGATGGCTGGCAAGGTCGTACTCATCACAGGCGCATCCCGGGGCATCGGCGCGGCAGTGGCCCGGCGGTTGGCGAGCCAGGGCGCGACGCCGGCACTGGTCGGCCTGGAGCCCGACGAGCTGGCGAAGGTGGCGGCCGACTGCGGTCCGGACGCCGGCTGGTGGGAGGCAGACGTCACCGACACCGAGTCGCTGCGGCAGGCCGTCGAGGCCATCGCCGAACGGTACGGCCGGATCGATGTGGTCATCGCGAACGCCGGTATCGCCGCGCCGGGCTTCAG
>JAWWOY010000896.1:0-7051 GCA_033851195.1 Kribbellaceae bacterium
AGCGGCGGGCAGCGGTCGCGAAGCTGGAAGGGGTGAACCCGGCTCAGGTGCCGCCGGACGCCCTGACGGCCAGCGGCAGCGGGCTGGATCCGGACATCAGTCCGGCGTACGCGGCCCTGCAGGTGAACCGCATCGCGCGCGAGCGCAGCCTGCCCGTCGCCACGGTCCAGCAGTTGGTCAAGGCGAACACCCAAGGCCGGGTACTCGGCTTCCTGGGAGAGCCCCGGGTCAACGTCGTGACGCTCAACGCCGATCTCGCGGCGCTGAAGTGAACCTTGGCTGAGACGATGGGGGTATGAGCAGTAGCGGCCGCGGGCATCTGCGGATCTACCTGGGTGCCGCACCCGGCGTCGGTAAGACCTACAAGATGCTGGGCGAGGCACAGCGGCGGCGGGAGCGCGGTACGGACGTGGTGGTCGGCTTCGTCGAGAGCCATGGGCGGGACCGCACCGCCGCCATGCTCGACGGCCTCGAAGTGGTTCCGAGGCAGATCCTGGACTACCGCGGTGCCAGCTTCACCGAGATGGATCTGGACGCTCTGCTGGCCCGCCGCCCCGAGGTCGCCCTGGTCGACGAGCTTGCCCACACCAATGTGCCGGGCAGCCGCAACGAGAAGCGCTGGCAGGACATCGACGAGCTCCTGACCGCCGGGATCGACGTGATCTCCACGGTGAACATCCAGCACCTCGAGTCGATCAACGACGTGGTCGAGAAGATCACCGGCGTACCGCAGCAGGAGATGGTGCCGGACCGCGTGGTCCGGGCGGCGGACCAGATCGAGCTGGTCGACATGGCTCCGGAGGCGCTGCGCCGCCGGATGGCGCACGGCAACGTCTATGCCGCCGACAAGGTCGACGCTGCCCTCGGCAACTACTTCCGGGTCGGCAACCTGTCCGCGCTTCGCGAACTCGCCCTGTTGTGGGTGGCGGACCGGGTCGATGCTGGTCTGCAGCAGTACCGGCTAGAGCATGACATCGACTCCACCTGGGAGGCCCGCGAGCGGGTCGTCGTCGCAATCACCGGCGGACCCGAAGGCGAGACTCTGATCCGGCGCGCCGCCCGCATCGCCGCAAGGTCCTCTGGAGGGGACCTGCACGCCGTTCACATCGCCCGCTCGGACGGGTTGACCGGAGCCGACCCGTCCGCCCTGACCCGGCAACGCGCCCTGGTCGAGAGCCTCGGTGGTACCTACCACCAGGTCGTCGGCGACGACGTCGCGGCAGCGCTGCTGTCGTTCGCCCGCGCTGAGAACGCCACCCAGCTGGTACTCGGCGGCAGTCGCCGTAGCTGGTTGTCGTCGCTGCTCACCGGCCCGGGGATCGGGGCCATTTCGATCCGGGGCTCGGGCGACATCGACGTCCACATCGTCACCCACTCGGAGATGGGCCGCGGTCGGCTGCCCCGGCTGCATGGCAGCCTGCCCCGTCGGCGCATCTACTACGGATTCGCGCTGTCCATCGTGATGCCCCCCGTGCTGGCCGTGCTGCTCAGCATCGGCGATTCGCTGAACCTGACCAGCAATGTGCTGGCCTTCCTTCTCGCCGTGGTCGTGGTCGGCCTGGTCGGCGGACTCTGGCCGGCGATGGTGACCGCGATCGCCGGCACCCTGGTACTGAACTGGTTCTTCACCCCGCCGACCCGGACCTTCAGAATCGACGAGCCGAACAACGCCTTGGCGCTCGGAATCTTCGTGCTGGTGGCTGCCTTGGTGAGTTCGGTGGTGGACCGATCCGCCCGCAGAACCAGACAGGCCGCCCGGTCCGCCGCCGAGTCGGAAACCCTCGCCATGCTGGCAGGCACCGTGCTGCGCGGCGAGAAAGCTCTGCCTGCGCTGCTGGAACGTGTGCGCGAGGCCTTCGGCATGACCGGCGCCGTCCTGATGGAGCGGTTGGACAGCGACGAGCTGACCGAGACCTGGAAACCGATCGCCTCAGCCGGTATGACGACCTGCCGGCGTCCGGAGGAAGGGGATGCCGAGATCCCCGGCGGGGAGAATCTGGTCCTGGTGCTGCAGGGGCGCCCGCTGGCAGCCGACGAGCGCCGGCTAGTCGGTGCGTTCGCGGCGCAGGCGGCGGCTCTGGTGGATCGCGCGCGACTGCGCGAGGCGGCAGCGGAGGCCAAGCCGCTGGCCGAGGTGGACAAGCTGCGCACGGCCCTGCTCCGGGCTGTCGGTCACGATCTGCGCTCGCCATTGGCCTCGGCCAAAGCATCGGTGACCAGCTTGCGCAGCTCAGACGTGGACTGGACGCCGGATGAGCGCGACGAGTTGCTGGCGACGGCGGACGAGTCGCTGGATCGCTTGACCCGGCTGGTGGACAATCTGCTGGACCTCAGCCGCCTGCAGGCCGGCGTACTGCCTGTCTTCACCCGGCCGATGGCGCTGGACGAGATTCTGCCCGGCGTACTGACTGAGTTGGGGGAGGACGCAGCCAAGGTCGTGGTAGACATCCCGCATACGCTCCCGCTGGTCAAGGCGGATCCAGCACTGCTCGAGCGGGTGATTGCGAACCTACTGGCGAACGCGGTACGGCACGCACCGGACGGGCGGCCGCCGCTGGTAACCGCCAGCTCACTCGGTGAGCGGGTGGAGGTCCGGGTGGTCGACCGCGGACCAGGGATTCCAGTAGCCGACCGAGACCGGGTCTTTGCGGCGTTCCAGCGGCTCGGCGACACCGACAACACCGCCGGCGTCGGGCTGGGCCTGGCGCTGGCACGCGGGATGACCGAGGCGATGGACGGCACCCTGCAGCCGGAGGACACCCCCGGCGGCGGACTTACCATGGTGGTATCGATGCCTGCGGCAACTATGCGGGCCGGTGACGAGCCGGTGCCGGGCAGCCGTGAACGATCCGAACAAGGGCCGGAGGTGCGCGGGTGACCAGGGTGCTGGTGGTCGACGACGAACCGCAGATCGTACGGGCGCTGCAGATCAACCTGAGGGCCCGGCGACACGAGGTGCACGTGGCCGCCAACGGTACGGCGGCGCTGAAGGTGGCGGCGCAGCACCCACCGGACCTGGTGATCCTCGACCTCGGCCTGCCGGACTTCGATGGCGTCGAGGTGATCCGCGGCCTGCGCGGCTGGACCCAGGCGCCGATCCTTGTGCTCTCCGGCCGGACGGACAGCACCGACAAGGTGGAGGCACTCGACGCCGGGGCCGACGACTATGTGACCAAGCCGTTCGGTATCGACGAGCTCCTGGCCCGGATGCGGGCGGTGCTGCGGCGCAGCAACCTGGCGCAGGACGAGCCGGTCGTGGTGGTCGGTGATGCCCAGGTCGACCTGTCCGCCAAGCGGGTCACCCGGGCGGGCGGTGAGGACATCCGGCTGACGCCGACCGAGTGGCATCTGCTGGAGGTGCTGATCCGGCACCCGGGCAAGTTGATGTCGCAGCGCCAACTGCTGACCGTGGTGTGGGGCCCGGGTTACGAGAGCGCGAGTGGCAACCTGCGCTTCTACATGGGCCAACTTCGTCGCAAGCTCGAGGCGGATCCGGCGCGGCCGGTCCACCTCCTGACCGAACCAGGGATGGGCTACCGCTTCGAGCCCTGAGGAGACCTTCGCTTTGACTGTGATCGACAACGCCGTGTACGTCGACGGCCGCCGGGCCTGCGAGCCGGCCTCGCTGGAGGACACCTACGAACTGCTCCGGGACCAGCACGGGATGGGCTGGATCGGGCTGTACCGGCCCGACCCGCTCGAGATCGAGTCGGTCGCGGCGGAGTTCGGCATCCACCGGCTGGCCGTGAACGACACCATCTGCGCGCACCAGCGGCCCAAGCTCGAGCGGTACGGCGACGTGCTGTTCACCGTGCTCAGGCCGGCCCGCTATCTCGACGACGTGGAGCGGGTCGAGTTCGGCGAGGTGCACGTCTTCACCGGCAAGGACTTCGTCGTCACCGTCCGGCATGCGGAGGCGCCCGACCTGCGCATGGTCCGGCACCGCCTGCAGGAGGCGCCCGACCTGCTGCGGCTCGGCCCGGAGGCGGTGCTGTACGCGATCCTCGACCAGGTTGTCGACGAATACCTGCCGGTGGTGGACGGGCTGCAGACCGACATCGACGAGATCGAGGATCAGGTCTTCAGCGGCGACCCGGAGGTGTCCCGGCGGATCTACGAACTGCTCCGCGAGGTGGTGAAGTTCCAGCGCGCCACCCAGCCGCTGCCGGCCATGATCGCCGATCTGCGCGCCGGGTTCGACAAGTACGAGGTCGAGCTGGAGTTGCAGCGCTACCTGCGTGATGTCGCCGACCATGTGGAGCGCGTCGTCGAGCGGGCGGACGGCTTCCGGGTGCTGCTGGTGAACATCATCGGCATCAATGCGACCCTGGTCGGTCAGCGCCAGAACGACGAGACCCAGCGTCTGTCCGAGCTCAGCCTGCGGCAGAACGAGGAGGTGAAACGGATCTCCTCCTGGGCCGCGATCCTGTTCGCGCCGACGCTGGTCGCGTCGGTGTACGGGATGAACTTCACCAACATGCCCGAGCTCCACTGGCGGTTCGGTTACCCGTATGCCATCGTCCTGATGCTGCTGGTCAGCGTCGCCCTCTACTCGATCTTCAAGAGGCGCGGCTGGCTCTGACGCCCGATGGCATCTCCGGACACGCAGCTAGGCAGAACTCCCTCGACGCGGCGGCCTGAGCGTGTCGGCCCGCCTGCGGCACGTTGGCCGGACGCCGGCCAGCGGGACCTTTGCCTAGCTGGGCGTCCGGGTCACCTTGTGCGCGGCCAGCGGGAAGGCCCGCACCACCCACCGGAGCTGGTTCGATCAACGAGGGCTGAGGCTGTCCGATTCGTTCAAGACCAGGGCAGTAGATATCGCGTATTTATAGAGCCATGGACACCTTCACTGCTGCTCGTGAGTTCATCCGTCGCGAGGGCCGGCTGGTCGAACGCCGCCTCTTCGCCACCCTCTTCGAAGGCGCCGATCCTGCCGGGGTCGTAGCTGCCTTGCGTGGTTATCAGAACCCCGACGGCGGCTTCGGCCACGGATTGGAGCCGGACAAGCGGTGCCCGGACAGCCTGGCCATCGACGTCGAGACCGCCTTCCAGAACCTGGTCGCAGCCGGCGCAAGGGACGAGGAGATGGTCCGGCGAGCTTGCGACTGGTTGCAGTCTGCGGCCGCGCCCGACGGATCCGTCGCGCTCGCGTCCCCGGTGATGGAGCCGTATCCGAAGGCCGAGCACTGGAGCGACTGGACCTACACGCCAGGCCTCAACCCCACCGCCGGGCTGGCAGGACTGCTGCGCAAGCTCGGGATCGAACATCCCTGGCTGACTCGGGCCACCGACTGGTGCCGGGCGACGCTTGACGCCGGGTTCCCCGAGGAGGCCCACTCGATGCTCGAGTCGCTCGTCTTCCTGGAGCAGGCGCCGGACCGGGCCGACGTGACGAGGATCCGGGACTGGCTGCCGAAGCTGGCGTACTACCGCGCGGACGCCGCCGATCCGGCGTACGGGGTGACGCCTTTGCACTTCGCGCCGACTCCGGACAGCTACTGGCGTCAGTTGTTCGACGACGACCAGGTAGCGGGTCACCTCGATCGCCTGCAGAGGGACCAGCAGCCGGACGGTGGCTGGGCGATCACCTGGGAGCCGCCGGGGGCAGCCGCCACCCTCGAGTACCGCGGTGTCGAGACCGTCAGGGCCTTGCGCGTGCTGGCGGCGTACGACCGGCTGCCTCGTTGACTGAGGGGGGAAGATGCCCGCCACCGTGTGAAATAATCGCTCGCCGTACAGGTTCGACCGTGTACCGAGGGTGAGGCTTTCGGAGCATGGTGACGTTTGGCGTGTGAGGCGCCCCGACGTAACCGCGGAGGAGGTGCCGCCCGCCCGTGCAGGCTTCGACAAGCTGGCTGCAGTCGTTCATTGCTGCCATCATGGCCATCGGCGCCACCATCTTCGCAGGCACCTCTGTGGCACCCGCCAATCCGCAGAACCTGGTCGGCCCTCCGCTCGGCTGGGTCGGCAGTTGGGGCGCCGCCGTCACCCCGGCCGGCCCGTCGGGTGTCTCCGCGGCCGGCGTCAGCAACATCACCGTGCGGCAGGTCGCGCACTTGTCCATCGGCGGTTCGGGCGTCCGGCTGCGGCTGTCGAACCGCTACGGCACCAAGCCGGTGGTCGTCGGCAGGACCACCGTGGCCTCGCGTCGCGACAATGCAGCCGGTACGCCGAAGGTCGAGCGGGCCAAGCTGGTTCCGGTCAGGTTCGGCGGGCACCTGTCGATCACGATCCCGGTCGGCGCCGAGGTGGTGTCAGACCCGATCGGCATCACCGTGGCCGACGACAGCGACCTGGTGATCAGCACGTACTTCCCGAACCCGACGGGACCGCTCACCCAGCATCCGACCGGCTATGCGACCGCCTTCGCCGCCAAGGGCGACAAGACCCGCGACCTCGGGACGTCGTACCGGAAGATGGCCGGGATGGCGCGCTACCTGATCGACGGCATCGACGTGAAGAGCAGCGCGCGCGGGTCGGTGGTGCTGTTCGGCGACTCGATCACCGACGGAGCGTCCACGGCGGTCGACCGGAACCAGCGGTACCCGGACCAGGTGGCGGACATGCTGCTGACCCAACCCGACGACCGCGTGCTCGGCGTGCTGAACGCCGGCATCAGCGGCAACCGGCTGCTGTCGAACTCGGGTACGGCTGGGGACGCCGGGCTGGCCCGATTCGAGCGGGACGTGATCAGGCGGCCCGGCGTCCGCACCGTGGTGCTGCTTGAGGGCATCAACGACATCCGCGCCAGCCGGGGCGCGATCACACTGCAGCAACTGATCGCGGCGCAACGGCAACTCATCCGGCAGGCGAAGGCGGCCGGGCTGACAGTGATCGGCGCGACCCTGACGCCCTTCTGGGGTGCCGACTACTACACGGTCGCGGGTGAGGTCACCCGGCAAGCGCTGAACCAGTGGATCCGTACATCCCACGAGTACGACGGCGTGGTGGACTTCGACAAGGCGGTCCGCGATCCGCGCGCCCCGCTGCAGTTCCGCGCGTCCTACGACGCCGGCGACCACCTGCACCCGAACGCGAACGGATTCAGGGC
>JAWWOY010001016.1:0-4966 GCA_033851195.1 Kribbellaceae bacterium
GCGGCATCGAGCGCCGCGACCAGGTCGTCCGCGGCCGGGCGATCACCCGCGTCGGCCAGCCGGCGGGCCCGGTTCGCCAGCAGGGCAAGGTCGCGGTGGCCGATCCGATAGCGCGGCCCTGTCAGGATCCGCAGCATCGCCGCATTGGCCGTCAGATCGTTCACAGCCTGCAAAGTGGCCACCACGTCGACCACCTCGGGCAATGCGAGCAGACCACCGAGGCCGACGACCTCGACCGGCACCCGGCGCGCGATCAGGGCCTCGTGCACGGCGCTCAGGTCGACGTTGGTGCGCATCAGGATGCCGATGTCCTTCCACCGGCGGTTCGGACCCCGGTGCGCGGCGACGATCGCGTCCGCGACCCACTCGATCTCCTTCGAGCGGGTCTCGAACAACCCGACCGTGATCGCGCCCTCCGGTGCGTTCGGGGGCGCCTCCAGCGGAATCACGCCGGGGTGCCGTTCGTAGAGCTCGGCCGCGTGCTGGTTCGCTGCGGCCAGGATCGTGCTGCCACACCGCCGGTTCACGCTCAGCACATACCGCCGGGCCGGCGAGCCATCCGCCGCCGGGAAATGCGCCGGGAACTCGTCCAGGTTCGCCACGGAAGCGCCCCGCCAGCCGTAGATCGCCTGGCACGGGTCGCCCACAGCCGTCACCGGATGCCCGCGGCCGTGCTCGACGCTAGGCCCGGCGAAGAGTGCGGTAAGCATCCTTCGCTGCGAGACTGAGGTGTCCTGGTACTCGTCCAGCAGGACGACCTTGAAGCGGGCTCGCTCGATCGTCGCGACCTCCGGGCACTCCTCCGCCAGCCGCGCACCGAGCGCCATCTGGTCCGCGAAATCCACCACGCCCCGGTCGCCCTTGTAGGCCTGGTACTCCTCAACCAGCTGCAGGATCTCGCCCCGCTTCAACGCGGTCTCGCCGAGCTTCTTCACGTCGACCGTCTGCTTCCGCGCAGCGGCGACCTCAGCATGCACCGCCTCGTCGTGCAGCCGAACGTCGTCCGGTCGGATCAGGTGGTCCGCCAGCTCCCCGTCCAACGACAGCAGGCTGTTCACCAGGGTCGGCACATGGTGGGAGGCGAACCGGATCGGCCCGTGCGACCGCCGTACGACGCGGCCCGCAAGCTGGAACCGGGTGGCGTCGGCCAGCACGCGGACGTCGGGCTCAAGTCCGAGCCGGAGTCCATGCTCAGCGATCAAGGCCCCGGCGAAGGCGTGGTACGTGGAGACGACGGGTTCGCCTGGGTCTTCGTCCGTGGTGGGGGTCACCGACTGCATGTCGATGTTGCCTCTGAGGTGGGCGGTTATGCCGGGGAGTACGTCAGGGCGCAAAGTGCCGAGGACGCCGGCCTTGGTGAGGTCTTCTCGGATGCGGATGTCGAGTTCGTTGGCCGCCTTCTTGGTGAAGGTCAGGCCGAGCACTTCTTCCGGTCGGACCTGGCCGGTGCAGATCAGCCAGACGACCCGGGCGGCCATCGCGGTGGTCTTGCCGGAGCCGGCGCCGGCCACGATCACGCCTGGGGCCAACGGCGCCGTGATGGCCTCGAGCTGCTGGTCGCTGAAGGGGATGCCGAGCAGGTCGCAGAGATCCGCCGAGGTCGACAAAGTGACACGCATCAGACGATCTCCCGTCCCTCGGGCTGGATCGGGCAGAGCCCGCGGACCTCGCAGCGGGTACAACCATCATTGCGCTTGGCAACGAATTCCTCGGACCGCACCATCGCCTCCGCGTCGTCAACTGCCTCGTCCAGCCAGCTGCGGCCTTCGTCGTCGGTCTCCAGCGGGGCCTGGCCCTGCACCTTCGGCAGGCCGCTGTCATCGTGCCGCAACTGAACCAGCTCGGCCCCGCCGCTGTGCGGATCGTCGCCCAGCTCCTTCATCTGGCCGGACGTGATCGCTCGCTGATAGATCGCAAGCTGCACGTGCCTGGCCAGCGCGGGCTTGGTCGGGATCGTCCGGCCGGTCTTCAGATCGACCACCCGGATCGCGCCGTCGCCATCCTGCTCGATCCGGTCCATCCGCCCCTTCACGGATACCGCGGGCTTGTCCGTGTCAGGCAGCAGCACGTCGAACGCCACCTCGGTGCCGAGCAGCTTCCGGTCCGGCCTTGCCTTGTGCCAGGCGACGAACCTGCGCAGTGCAAGCTCCGCCTCGCCTCGCTCCCGGTCGGAGATCCAGGTGGACTCGAAGTCCAACTGCGTCCACACCTTGTCGAGCCACCCGTTCAACTCGTCCGCGTCGGGCGGCAGTATCCCGGTGGCGACCGCATCCGCCAAGGTGTGCAGCACCATGCCGAACCCGATGGCCGACGTACTGGGGACTTCGCCGCCGGCGCGACGTTGCAGGAACCAGCGCAGTGGACAGTCCACGATCGTGGTCAAGGCGCTCCCGGACAGCGGCACCGGTAGATCCGGATCCGCCACCGGTCGCTCCGATCTGGTCCGCTCGCGCACGCCCCACCAGCGTTGCGGATCGGCGGCCGGGACCAGCGGGTACTCCCGGTCGTCGACGGCGTCTGCCAACTGCGCCAATCGATCGGCGGCGACCCGTCGCAGCGCGGGCGAGGACGCCGGATCGGCCAGCACGCAGCGCAGATCGGCCACCAGACCGGACAAGGACAACGGCCTGCGCGGCCGCCCGGGCACCAACTTGAGCGGAATGTCCAGCTCGGCCAGCAGCCGCGACGGCTGGTCCCCATCCGCCTCGGGCGCCTGCACCGCGGTGACGATCAACCGCTGCCGGGCCCGCGTGATCGCCACATAGAACAGCCGTCGCTCCTCGGCCAGCAAGGCCCCGGCGGACAGCGGCTCCACCAGCCCCTCCGGCCCGAGCCGGTCCGGCTCGAGCAACGAACCGCGGCGGCGCAGGTTCGGCCATTGTCCTTCCTGCACTCCGGCCACGACGACCAGCCGCCACTGCAGGCCCTTGGACCGGTGCGCGGTCATGAGCTGAACGCCGGCCTCCCGGTACGTCGAGTCGAACCGGTTGTCGCCCGCGATGTCCAGCGACTCCAGCTCGCTGAGGAAGGCCGTGACCCCCTTGAAGCCGACCTGCTCCTCCGCCCGCCCGGCCGCATCGAACAGCGCACACAGCGAGTCCAGATCGCGGTTGGCCGCACGCGCCGTCTCGCCACCACTCGTCGACTGGGCCCGCAGCCGGCGCAACCACGGCGATTCCGACCACAGCGACCACATCACCTCGTCCGGCGCGGCGCCCGCGGTCACGACATTCCTTGCCTTCAGCAACCTCTCACCGAGTGCCGCGAACCTCGCCTCGGCCGGCGAAGCCTGCTCGTCCAGCGACAAGGGGTCAGCCAGCGCCTCGCGCAACAGTTCGTCCGACGGCCGCGGCAGCCGCTGCCCACCGGCCGCCTCCCGATCGCGGCGCCGCAACACCCGCGCAAGCCGCCGCAGCTGCCCGGCATCCATCGCACCCAACGGAGACAACGCCAACGCCCGTACGACGTCGACGGTCAGCGTCGCTGGATCCGCCACCGCCCGCAGGGCCAGCAACATCGGCCGTACGGCGGGCTCGCGCGACAGCGGCAGCTCATCGCCGGCCACGTCCACCGGGATACCCGCAGCCGCCAGGGCCCGGCGCAACGGCGGGATCGAATGGCGGCCCGACCGCACCAGCACGGCCATCTCGTGCCAGCCGACGCCGTCCTGCACATGCGCCCGGCGCAGCAGGTCCGCGATGTGCTCCAGCTCGGCGCCGCTGGTGGAGTACAGATTGGCCTCGACCTTGCCCGGGCCGAACACGCAACTGCTTGCATCAGGATTGCGGAACCGCTCGAACGTGTCCCGGTCGAGCGACCCGGGCACGCCCAGGCGGCTCACCACATTGCGCGAGACCCGCTGCAGCGTCGTACCGAATCTGCGGGTGGTAGCCAGCGCGATCTGCGCGGCCTGGTCGCCGGCCGGCGTACGGAACTCGTCGGTGAAGCGCATCAGACCGCGGACGTCGGCACCGCGGAAGGTGTAGATCGACTGGTCCGGATCGCCCACCACGACCAGGTCGCGACCGTCGCCGGCGATCGCCTGCAGCAGCTTGGCCTGGCCGGGATCGGTGTCCTGGTACTCGTCGACGAAGACGACCTTGAACTCCTGGCGCAGCTTGGCCTGCACCTCGGGCTGCCGGGCCAGGATCACCGCGCGGTGGATCAGTTCGGAGTAGTCCAGCACCTGCTCGTGATCGAGGATCTGCAGGTACTCCTCGAAGAAGTCGCCGACCGCCACCCACTCGGGCCGGCTCGCCGAGTGGCCGAGCGCGGACAGGTCCTCCGGGTCCAGCCCGAGCTGCCGGGCTTTGCCGATCACGGCCTGCACCTCGTCGGTGAACCCGCGGGTCTTCAAGGCCGGGTGCAGGCTGCTCGGCCAATGCACCACACCAACCTCGCGACTGCCGCCCAGCGCTTCGCTCAGCCGCAACGACTGCTCGGGCCCGGACGGCAACCGCAGCGGTACGTCGAATGCGTCGGCCGGCGTGAACCGGCGCAGCAACGCATAACAGAACGAGTGGAACGTCATCGAAGGCATCGCCCGGGTGGTCCGCCCGAGCCGCGCGGTGATCCGGTCCCGCAACTCGGTCGCGGCCTTCCGCCCGAACGTGAGGACGAGCACCTCGTCCGGATTCAGCCCGCGGTTCGCGACCCGGTCGACGACAGCCTCGACCAACGTGGTCGTCTTGCCCGTGCCCGGTCCGGCCAGCACCAGCAGAGGGCCGCCCGGATGATCGACCACAGCCTGCTGATCGGCATCCAGCACCGGCGCGTGGGCAGCCGCAGACCGCTGCGCCTCCCGCTGCTCCGCCCTGACCAACCGATACCGGACCCCTGCTCGTCTAACCACCCGCACATCCCACCACCCCCCACCGACAGTCCCTCACAGACATGCCGCCCGCCCCTCCCACCGTCCGATCATCGGTCCCTTGTTCCCCGGCGTGTCGCCGTTCATCGGTCCCTT
>JAWWOY010001017.1:0-2552 GCA_033851195.1 Kribbellaceae bacterium
GCGGAAGGTATCCGGCGGCGCGAAGCTCGCCGGCTGTACGGGGAAACTCAGCAGGTGCGCTAGTCACTCCCCCGACGTTACCGTCCAGCCCTAATCAACCCACCCGATATTTCACTCCCCGACCCACCTTCTGCACGGACCGTCGCCAGCAAGCTGACCGCAGCAGGACCTGGGAGGATTACCCACCCGAATCGACCGGTCAGACTCCCCGAACCCCGGCAACATTCCTCCCCGAACCAGGCGGCGATCTCTCAGCATCGCAGTCCCAGCCGATCCTCACCGCCTGGACTGGTTCGGGCTCGGCTGCCCGCACATCGGGGGTCAGGGGGTGCGGGGGGTTACTCGGCCGCTGGTGAAGAGGTAGGGGGTGCCGTCTGCCTGCGTGGCGAAGGTTGCGGGGACCCAGGGCTGGCCCGGTGCGTCGCGGACGACGAACTGGACGCCGTCCGCAGCTGCCGGGCGGAGTTCGTACTCGTGTACGGGGTCCTCCGCGAAGGCGACCCGATCTCCCGTCGCTCGGTACGTCAGTGTCATCTTGTCTCCCTGCCTGGCGACGTCGATGGCGACGCCGGCTCGCTCGTACCGGCCCACGTGCCGGTCGTCCGGGGTCACCCCCTCAACGGGTTGGGGAGCCGGCGGCACGCGGACTCCGACGTGCTGCTCGAACACCTCGGAGAAGAGCGACTCGAACAGCGCGGGAGCGTTGGCCGAGTTGGTCAGCAAACAGACCGCGAGCCGCGCCTCCGGAACGATGCGCAGGAATGCTAGCTGGGAGATGGTGGTGCCGTCGTGACCGAAGATGCGCCGTCCGGACCAGTCGTAGAGCCGCCAGGTCAACCCCACCTCCATCGGTCCGCTTGCCGTGCCGGGCAC
Organism: Kribbellaceae bacterium; assembly: GCA_033851195.1. Classification (GTDB taxonomy): domain Bacteria; phylum Actinomycetota; class Actinomycetes; order Propionibacteriales; family Kribbellaceae; genus Kribbella. The sequence continues at coordinate 874 of JAWWOY010001017.1, forward strand.
CGATACCTGCGGGTCGCGCATAGCGGCGAGAGATCCGTCGACGTCCAGGTGGAACCGCGCGAAAGCGAGCAGGTCCGCGGCGCGGAGGGTGATCAACCCAGCCGGGCCGATGCTTCGCGGAAGCTGCCACGTGTTCACCGGAACGCCGGCCTGGGTGTGCCCGACGGCGGCGCGATGCAGGATCGCTTCCTCCGGCAGGGTCACCGTCGCGACCAGGCCGAGCGGCTCGATCAGCCGGGCCCGGAGCGATTCGTCCCAGGTCCGGTTGTCGAGTACCTCGATGATCCGGCCGAGCAGTACGAAGCCTGCGTTGCAGTACGAGTACGCCGCGCCTGGCGGGAAGAGCTGGGCCGCACTGCCCAGCAGGTCGACGTACCGCTCGAGGCAGTCGTCGCCGCGGCCGGTGTCGGTGAAGATGTCGCCGTCGATCCCGCTGGTGTGAGTGAGCAGGTGCCGCACGGTGACCTGACCGTCGATCTGCACAGCTGGCAGCAGCTTCACCACGGCGTCATCGAGCGCCAGCTGCCCCTCGTCCACCAGTTGCATGATCATCGTCGCGGTCCATGGCTTGGTGATCGAGCCGACCTGGAACACCGAGTCCGCGGTCACCTCCACCCCCGTCGCCCGGCTCAGTACGCCGTAGGGGGCGATGGTCTGCTGCCCGTCGGCCCAGATGCCGAGCACGGCGCCCGGTACGTCGGCCTCAGCGGCGAGCTCGGTCAACCTGGCGGTCCAGTCAACAGGCGGCATGGCCCGTACGTTACTTGCCCTTGATGAGCTGCTCGAGGACAGCCTCGACCGCTGCCCGGGCAGCCTGTGCCTCCAGCCCGAGGTCCTGCAGGACCTTGGTGGCAACACCGCCGGAGTCCCGGTAGAAGGACAGCAGGATGTGCTCGGTGCCGACGTAGTTGTGGCCGAACTCGAGCGCCTCGGCGGCCGCGCCCTGCAGCACGTGCGCTGCCCGGGGAGTAAGCGGCGGCTCTCCCTCGTATGGCGCCGCACCGCGCGGGATCACCGCGGTCACGGCCGTGTCAACCGCCTCCTCAGTGATGCCGTGGGCAACGAGCAGCTTGGTCGCCAGTGCCTCGGGCTCGGTGTAGAAGGCGAGCAGCAGGTGCTCTGTCCCGACGTACGCGTGGTTGCGGCCGAGCGCGACCCCGGCGGCGGCTTCGACTACCTGGCGGGTGCGCTGCGTGTAGTGCTCGAAGGCGGGTCGGGTGGTCCACGAAACTGCGAACCGCTTGTGTGCGGCCTGCTTGCTGACGCCGAGCACGGTACTGATTTCGACCCAGGACTTACCGGCCCCGCGGGCCCGGTCGACGAAGTAGCCGAGCGCGGCATCACTGGTGCTGGTCAGTTCGCCGATCGTGCTCGACGCGGTCGCAAGCTGTTCCAGTACGTCGTCGCTTCCGGTGTCGCGGCGGATCGTGTCGATGAGTTCCTGCAAGTTCGGTCCGGGGGTCATGCGATTGCCTCCTGATCAGCCTGAACGAATGCGTCAACCCTAGGTTGACGATCTAGACGCCGTCAACCCCAGGTTGACGGGCCAGCACTGACGCCGGACGACAGGGCGACCCCTTGCCCGCCGCCCGGACTACTCTCTCGGCATGGCCGACCAAGTGCTGCCGGATCTGATCGCGCCGAATCTGCGGGTGCTGTTCTGTGGCATCAACCCGGGC
>JAWWOY010001029.1:0-3010 GCA_033851195.1 Kribbellaceae bacterium
CCGGCGATGACGAACACGATGAGATAAGCGTGCAGCGTCGGGGCGGTATGGCCGGCCTTGGTCGCCACGATGTTGGCCAGCACGGTGGCGACGATCGCGCTGCAGACTGCCTGCCCGATCGTGCGCATCAACGTGTTGAGGCCATTCGCGGCCGCTGTTTCGGTTACGGGCACAGCGTGCATGATCAGGGCCGGAAGCGCCGAGTACGCCACCGCGGTGCCGGCGGAAACAACCGTCGCCCCGGCCACGATCGCAGCGAGGTTCTCGCTGGTGAACAAGCGGACCGCATATCCGATTGCCATCAGCCCGGACGCCAGGGCAAGGGTGAAGCGCGGCCCGCGGGCGGCCGAGATCCGCGCGGAAACGGGAGACAGCAAGACCATCGCAACACCACCCGGCAGCAGGCACAGACCACCCACCACGATCGAGGCGCCCAGCCCGTAGCCAGTGGATTTCGGCTCCTGCACAAGCTGAGCCGTAGCCAGCGAGTTGGCATAGAACGCGAACCCGATCAGTAGTGCGGCGAGGTTGGTGAACAGCACCGCCGGTCGCGCCGAGACCCGCAGGTCCACCAGCGGCGTCGATGTACGGCGCTCGTAGGAAACCCACATCGGTACGACGATCACGGCTCCGGCGAACAGTCCGAGCGTCGCGGGAGAGCCCCAACCCCACGCTCCGCCCTTCGACACCGCCATCAGCAGGCACAGCAGGAACACAGTCAGCCCCAAAGCACCCAGTACGTCGAATCGCCCGCTGGTGCGCAGCTTCGACTCCGGAACGATCAGCAGGACCACCAGCAGGTCGAGCAGCCCGAGTCCGACGCAGATCCAGAACATCGTGTGCCAGTCGGCGTACTGGACGACAAGCGTCGCCAGCGGGATGCCGAACGCGGCCCCCACGCCGAGGGTGGAACTCATGATCGCGATGGACGGGATCACCCGCTCCGGCGGCAGTTCGTCGCGAAGGATGCTGATGCCGAGCGGTACGACGGCCACCGCGGCACCCTGCAGGGCACGACCGGTGACGAGGACCAGCAGGTGGGAACTGACAGCGCACAGCAGCGAGCCGACCACCATGAACCCGAGCGCCAGCAGCAACACGCGGCGCTTGCCGTACATGTCGCCGGCCCGGCCGAGCAGCGGGGTGAAGACGGCGCCGGTCAGCAGGGCCACCGTCACCAGCCAACTCACGTCGGCAGGAGCGCTCTGGGTCAGCGTCGGCAGTTCCGGCAGCAGCGGGACGACGATCGTCTGCATCACCGACACCAGAACGCCGCACGAGGCGAGTGCGGCGAGGATCAGGCGTGGATGCTTAGTGCTCCGATGCTGAGCACTTACTGGGCGGAGGGTCATGCGGCTCCTCACCGGGCAGACAAACACCACGGCTGGGGCGGGCGGTGGTGAACAGGTGTTTACCTAGGAAAGTAAACACCTGTTCACCTCATGACTCAAGTTGGTATCAAACGAACAGGGATCCCCCGAGCGCGGATCGGCCCGGAGTGCCCGTGGCGGGCGCTCCGAGCCGATCTGCGTACTCAGGTCAGCGAACCGGGCCGGTGGCCAGCGTCACTGTCGCGGTGTGCTGCTGCTGCGCTTGGTCGATCCAGGCCACCGAGACCTTGTCGCCCGGGTGGTACTGGTCGAGCAAGGAGGACAGGGTGTTCGGGGAATCGACCGTCTTGCCACCGAGCGCGACGATCACGTCGCCTGCGGTGATCCCGGCAGCCGCGGCCTTGCCGCCGGCGAGGGTATCGCTGACGACCGCGCCGGGGGTTCCGCCGGCGCCTTGCCCCATCGCGCTGGTGTCGACGACCGACACCCCGAGCATCGGGGAGGCGCCAATGTGGATCGTCGAGGAGGCCTTGCCGGACTCGATCTGGTCGGCGATGGTCATCGCCGCGTTGATCGGGATCGCATAGCCCTGGGTCGTGGTTGCCTGCCCATTGCCGTTACCGCCGCCATTGCCGCCGCCACTGCCGCCATTGCCGCCACTGCCGTCGCCATTGCCCTGACCTGGGCCGCCACCGTTGCCGAAGCCCGGCCCGTTGCCGAAGCCATATCCGTTGCCATATCCGTTGCCGAAGCTAGCCTGTCCGGTTCCGTTGGGGCTGCTCGAGCCACCGGCCGTGTCGACGCCGATGACCTGGCCGGCGCTGTTGACCAGCGGGCCACCCGAGTCGCCGGGCTGGATGTTCGCGTCGGTCTGGATCAGCCCCGTGAGCTGCTCCGGGTTGGCGCCGGATGCGTCGGTCGCGGTGATCTCCTGGTTCAGCCCGGTCACCTTGCCGGCCGCGTAACTCGGCGCACCGCCCACGCCGCCGGCGTTGCCGACGCCGACCACCGCGTCGTTGAGCGCCACCTTGGCGGAGTCACCAGTGGGCGCCGTGGTCAAGCCCGAGGCGTTCTTGAGTTGCAGGACGGCGATGTCATGAGTGCTGTCGTAGCCGACCACACTGGCTTGGTAGGTCTTGCCGTCACCGATGTCGGTGACGGAGATCTCGGTGGCGCCCTGGACCACGTGGTGGTTGGTCAGCACCTCGCCGGTGGAGGTCAGCACGACGCCGGTCCCGGCGGCCTGGCCTCCCTGGTAGCCCAGCACGGTGTTCACGTCCACGAGTCCGGGCGACACCTTGGCCGAGACCGCAGATGCGTCCAACACCTGCGTCGCCCTCGCTGCCGAGCCGTTCGACTGGTGGTTGATGCCCCAGGCAACCGAGCCGACGACGGTCACCGCCGCCAGGCCGAGTACGCCGATCAGCGCCGGCAGCCGCTTGCGCCGCCGCGCCGGTGGCCCCTGGTAAGGGGACCACTGCTGCGGATACGGCTGCGGGTACCCGTACTGCGGGTACGGCTGCTGTGGGTAGGGTTGCTGCGGGTATCCCTGCGGTTGCTGCGGGTATCCCTGCGGTTGCTGCGGGTATCCCTGCGGTTGCTGCGGGGCGTGCTGCCAGGGTGGCGAGCCACCGGGGCCTTGAGCGTGCGGGGCGCCCTGTCCGTGCTGCCCAGGCCCA
>JAWWOY010000020.1:0-4600 GCA_033851195.1 Kribbellaceae bacterium
GGAATCGCCAGGAAACGCACAATCGGCCGGACATCCCAGGCGTAGGCGTGGTCGAGAACTGGTGTGACCTGATCGAGGTCGCCGATTCCCTGGTGACGTTCCGCTGGACCTCTATCTTCGCCTCGGACGGCGCTGTCCTGACGTCGGACTCCACGCTGCGATTCCGGAGCCGCGAGGAGGTCGAACGCTCGCTGCAGGCAGCCGGCTTCGTCGTCGACGAGGTGCGTGATGCCCCTGATCGCCCAGGACGTGAGTTCGTCTTCGTCGCCCTCCGCGCCACCTGCGGCGTACTGCGGGCGTGAGGCCGGAGGCGGTGGTTCGGTCAGGGTGCCGGGGCAGGGGAATGATGCTCACCCGGCACCCTGACCTGTCGGTGGGGTCGCCAGTGCGACCAGGGTCCGAACGGGGTCAGCGGATGGTCATCAGATGACGCGGGCGTGAGCTTCGAGGGCTGCGTTGCGACTGTCGTACCGAGTGAGGCCCTGTCGCTGTGCTGACTTCGTTTACGTTGTTACTTAACTATAGAACCCAGGCTCAAGCCTCGCCGCGGCCAGCTGATCCAGCGCGCCGAGTCGTGGAAGAGCGTTGCCGGCAACCGCCTACCGGGAACACCGATCCACGACTCGGCGAGCGAGGCTGACGTATAGGTTGCCGGATGTGACTGACAACGGATCGCCCCGGCGGGTCGTGGTGGTGGGGAACTCGGGGGCGGGGAAGTCGCGGCTCAGTACGGCGCTCGCGAATCGGTTCGGGCTTCCGCTGGTACACCTCGACCCGCATTACTGGCGTCCCGGTTGGGTGAAGCCGTCGACGGAGGAGTGGCGACAGCAGGTCGCGGAATTGGTCGCACGGGATGAATGGGTCATCGACGGCAACTACGCCAGCACGTTCGATCTCCGGCTGCCGCGCGCCGACCTTGTCGTCTGGGTGGATCCGCACCGGCTGATCTGTGAGTACCAGGCGCTCCGGCGCTGGTGGACGGGCCGCAACAAGCAGCGGGTGGACCTGGCCGAAGGTTGTGAAGAGGCGATCGACTGGGAGTTCCTCGTCTATATCTGGAACTACCGCCGCGGGCCTGCGGTGCGACTTGAACGAGCCCTGGCCGAGCACGCGCCGGACACGCCAGTGGTTCGACTGACCTCGCGGCGGGCGGCTCACGGCTGGTTGGGCAGTGTGTAGAGCAGAGCACCGGCGATAATGGCTGGCGTCCAGCCCGTCACACTTGGTTAGCTAGAGTCCGTACGGTTAGCTAGAGTACGTACGCCTGACGGTTTGTGAAGGAGACGGTATGACCGACAAGCCCAGCGAGCCGGCTGAAGACGATCTGCAGAAGAAGTTCCGCGAGGCACTCGCCAAGAAGAACAAGCACCACGACTCGCATCCCGGTACCGGGCCGCGGCACGAGGGTGTCGGCGAGGCGCACAACGACAAGCAGACGCGCCAGTTTCGGCGCAAGTCCGGCAGCTGATCCGCCGCCATCCACCCGAGCCCCGGGCTTTCCGCCCGGGGCTCATTCAGGCCCGGATCTCAGGCAGATTCAGCGAGCACCAGAGGCAGCCGGACCAGGTCGCCCTCCCAGCCGAGCAAGTGGCTCTTGACGTCCCCGGCGTTCTCCAGGCCGGTGTGGCTGAGCAGCATCCGGGTGCCGCCGTCCACCTCGGACAGCTCGACCCGGACCTCCGAGTCGAAGCTGTTGGGCTTGTCCCATTTCCAGGTGAAGGTGATCAGCCGAGGCGGCTCCAGTTCGGTGTAGCTGCCGCGGACAACGTGCGGGCCCATCGTGACGACGTACAAGCCGCCGACCCGGACATCGGCGTCGACCTTCAGTTCCAGTTCCGCGTTGGGGCAGTACCAGCGGGTGAGCAACTCCGGCTTGGTCCACGCGTCGTACACCCGGTCGATGGTTGCCTGGAGCACTCTTTCGATGCGGATGTCGGTCTCGGTCGTGCTCGTGCTCATCAGGACTCCTCAGGGGTGGCCAGCAGGTCTTCCAGCCGGTCGATGGTGGTGTTCCAGTACGCCGTCAGGTCGCCGAGCCAGGTCTGCACCTCGGACAGCGACTCCGGTCGGAGCGAGCAGACGACGCTCCGGCCGACCTTGTGGCGCTTGACCATGCCGGCGTCGACCAGTACGCCGACGTGTTTCGTCATCGCAGGCAGGGTGATCCGGTGCGGCGCGGCCAACTCGCCCATCGTCGCCTCGCCGCGGCTGAGTCGGGTCACGATCGCCAACCGGGTCGGATCGGCCAGCGCAGCGAAGGTGCTGGTCAGTGGCATGACAAATACTTCACCAATTGGTGAAGTATTTGTCAACCTGTCGGATCAGAGTTGGTGTGACCTCCAGTGCAGGACAATGGCAGGGTGACTCAGTCAGCCGCTCCGTCCCCGTTTCTCGAGACCAGTGGTGCCGCGCGGCATGCTGCCTTCGCCGAGTTGGCGGCGCAGGGGCCGCTGCATCACCTGACCCTGTTCACCGGCGTACCGGTCTGGCTGGTCACCGGGCATGCGGAGGCGCGGGAACTGCTGGCCCACCCGGACGTGGTCCGATCCTCGACAGAGGGACCGCACCGTGAGGAGGTGTTGGACGGCTTGTGGTCGGCGATGGACCGGCACATGCTCTCCTCGAACCCGCCTGACCACACCCGGATGCGGAAGCTGGTCTCGGCTGCCTTCACCCGGCGCAGGATCGAGCTTCTGGAGCCGCGCGTCCGCGAGATCGCTGCCGGGCTACTGGACGAGATGTCCGCGGCGGGCGCCGGACCGGTCGACCTGGTCAATCGCTACAGCTACCCGCTGCCGATCACGGTCATCACCGAGCTGCTCGGGATCCCACTGGCGCAGCGGGACGACTTCCGGCGTTGGTCCTCGATCGTGGTGAACGGCGCGGTGCACACGCCGCAGGTCTACATCGAGGCCGCGACCTCCATGGTCGGGTTCATCCGCGAGCTGATCGAGGACAAGCGGGCGGCGCCGTCCGGCGACCTGCTCTCCGATCTCATCGCCGCGCGGGACGGCGGCGACAGGCTGACCCCGGATGAGCTCACCTCGATGGTCTACCTGCTGCTGGCGGCAGGGCATGAGACCACGGTGAGCCTGATCACCAACGGCGTCCATGCGCTGCTGACGCATCCCGACCAGCTAGCGCTGCTGCGGTCCGAGCCCGAGCGACTGCCCGCTGCGGTCGAGGAACTCCTCCGGTACGACGGCCCGCTGCAGGTCGCGATCCCGTACATCGCCAAAGCGCCGGTGCAGGTAGGTGGCGTCACGATCGAGGCGGGCGAGGTGATCGTACTGGCACTGCTTGCGGCGAACCGGGACGTCGATCGGTTCGACCAACCCGACCAGTTCGACATCATGCGTACCGAAAATCCGCACCTGGCCTTCGGGCACGGTATCCACCACTGCCTCGGTGCTCCGCTGGCCCGGCTGGAGGGTCGGATCGCTCTCAGCATGCTGTTCGACCGGTTCCCCGAGCTGCGCCTGGCCGAGGTGGACGTCGATCCACCCCGGAGCCAAGGCTTGCTGATGAATGCGATCACCGAACTGCCGGTGCTGCTGCACTGAGTCGACCCGAACCTGGCTCTGACTTCGCCGAGGCGCCGCTAGATTTCTTGGTGCCTGGTGTCCCGTAGATGAACTCCGGACTCGACGTCGGCTGACAGCCGGCGCGACGGCGTACTCGTTCCGGAAGTTCTTCCTGTTCACCGTGGCCGGAGTCGGGGTCGCCTCCACGTATGTGGCGCTGCTCGGTCCTAGAGCGTCAGATAGCCGTATCCGCTCTGCCAGGTGCCGCCGGCTTCGATCCGGTCCAGCACCAAGCGCTGCAAGGTGGTGTCGCGCGGGAACTCGTCCAGGTTCTCCAGTTCGTGGCTGCGGAACGTGAAGAAGATCGCGCTGTCCTGGCTGTCCCGCGGTTCGCCGTACGGCGTGAAGCGCCGGCCGAAGCGGACCATGTTGGAGTCCTGCGGAAGGTGGTCGAGCAGATACGGGTCGATCAGCCACGAATCCAGCGTCGCCGTCTTCACCGGGTACTCCGGGAAGTACTTCGGGAAGAAGTCCCGGGCCCGCTGGAAGCTGTCGTCGACCGCCTCGGGAGTCAGCGGACCGGTCTCCGGGATATGGACGCCGAGCACCCATTCGCCCGGCTCGACGCCGGGTACCGGAGTTGTCGGCTGGTGGAGCTGGAACTGGAGCCGGCCGAGGGCGTAGACCTCGCCGGTCCAGTGCAGCGTCAGCCACCAATGCGTCTCCAAGCCGTAGTCCCCATTGGTCCGGCGGTGTACGTCCAGTTGCTGGCCGAGATCCGCCAGGGTCGCCCAGCTGATCTCGTCGCTGATGCCTAGTTCGCGGTGGTGGCGGCGGATGTCGGGCAGCGTCGCCAGGTACGTGGCGAGCGAGATCAGCGGGTCGCCCGGCGCCGTCAACTCGGACCTCGCGGGGGCTTTGTCGATGGCCCTTCGCACCTGCCCGGCGAACTCTTCGACGGCGGCCGGGTCGGCCTTTAGCTTCTCGGTGGCTTCGCGGTCGGCGTCGGTGAAGCCCAGTAGGCGGTACTCGTCAGCAGTAGTCACCCAGAAACGTTAACCGATGTCGTGAGTAGC
>JAWWOY010000040.1:0-3452 GCA_033851195.1 Kribbellaceae bacterium
CCCGGGGGTGACCTCAGGTTCCCTGCTCGACGGGCTGGTACAGGGCGTCCTTCGCGGCAGCCAGTGCTGCCGGCACCGCGGTGGGATCGGTCATCTGGCGCAGCGCCGCGGCGGCGTCGGCCAGCGCTCGCTGCTCAGCGGGGTCGAGCGCGCCCATCAGGCTGGACAAGAAGGCCACCCGCCCGGCGCGGCGGCGTCGGAGCATGTCCTGACCCGCGGCGGTGATCGCGACCAGCACGATCCGACCGTCGGATGGATCACGTCGGCGTTCCACCAGACCCTGCCGTTCCAGCCGAGAGACCATCGCAGTCATCGACGGCTGGCTGGTGCCCTCACGACCGGCCAACTCGGTGAGCCGGCACGGCCCAGAGGACGCCAAGGTGCCCAGTGTGGCCACCGCAGAGAAACTGATCTGCCGCAACGTCTCCAGTTGGCGGATTGTGAACCGGGTGACCTCGTCCAGTGCCTCTGCCGTAGCGGTCAGCTGCTGCTCAGTCAACGTCACCGGCAGCACACTAGCAGCCCTTGATTAAGGTGTATAGCATGTCTATATAGGTAGCCTATAGATATACGGAGGCACGCAGTGACCAACACCGACAGATCAGCGGCGGCCGGGGCAGCGGCTGTCATCCCGGATTTCCCGATGGCCAGGGCGGCGGGTTGCCCGTTCGATCCGCCCCCGGACCTGCGGTCGTTGCAGGCGGAGGGGCCGATCGCCAGGGTCCGGCTGTGGGATGGCAGCGCCCCGTGGCTGGTCACCCGCTATGCCGAGCAGCGCGCCCTGCTGGCCGACCCGCGGATCAGCGCCGACACCATACTTCCAGGCTACCCATACCACAGCGAGGCCTTCCGCGAGCGCAGGACGCAGGCGCGGACCTTCATCAGTATGGATGATCCTGAGCACGCCCGGCTGCGGCGGATGGTGACGGCTCCGTTCGCCATCAAGCGGGTTGAGGCGCTGCGGCCGGCGATCCAGCGGATCGTGGACACCCTGATCGACCAGATGCTGGCAGGCCCGAAACCGGTCGATCTGGTCCAGGCCTTCGCGCTGCCGGTGCCCTCGCTGGTGATCTGCGAACTGCTCGGCGTGCCGTATGCCGACCACGAATTCTTCCAGCGCCACAGCAAGATCCTGATCAGTCGTGACCAGTCTCCGACGGCAGCGCTGGAGGCGCAGGGCGAACTGCTCGACTATCTGGACCGGCGGGTTGCCGAAAAACTCGCCCACCCCGCGGACGACCTCTTGTCCAGGCTGGCGACCGAGCAGGTCAAGACCGGTGAGCTGACCCAGCACGACGTGGCGAAGATGGGCCTGCTGCTGCTCATCGCGGGGCATGAGACGACCGCGAACATGATCGCGCTCGGCACCCTGGCGCTGCTCGAACACCCCGATCAGCTCGCCGCGCTGCGCGACACCGACAACCCCAAGCTGATCGCGGGCGCGGTGGAGGAACTCCTGCGCTACCTCAGCATCGTTCACGGCGGGCGACGCCGGGTCGCAGTCGAGGACATCGAGATCGGCGACCAGGTCATCCGTGCCAGTGATGGCGTGATCTTTGCCACCGAGGTGGCCAACCGGGACGAGGCGGCGTTCGCCGATCCCGAGCGGCTGGACGTCCACCGGGACGCGCGCAGGCACGTGGCCTTCGGTTTCGGTGTGCATCAGTGCCTCGGTCAGCCGCTGGCGCGGGTGGAGCTCCAGGTCGTCTACGGCACGCTCTACCGGCGCATCCCGACCCTGCGGCTGGCCGCGGAGCTGGACCAGCTGCGGTTCAAGCACGACGCGCTGGTCTATGGCGTCTACGAGCTGCCCGTGACCTGGTGACCCCTTCCAACACACGCAACATAACGCAACGCAACGAGGAGGACATCATGCGAGTGATCGTCGACCAGGATAAGTGCGTCGGTTCGGGTCAGTGTGTGCTGGCCGCGGCGGGCGTGTTCGACCAGCGCGACGAGGACGGCATCGTGGTGCTGCTCACCGACAGTCCACCGGCCGAGCTGTACGACGACGTCCGCCAGGCCGCGGCGGTGTGCCCGGCCCTGGCCATCACGGTGGAAGAGCCGTGACCGGGCCGAACCGGGTCCTCATCGCCGGGGCCGGCGCCGCCGGACTCACGACGGCCGAAGCCCTGCGCAACCGGGGCTACGACGGCACCCTGACCCTGATCGGGGACGAGCAGCACCTTCCGTACGACCGGCCGCCGCTGTCCAAACAGATCCTCGCCGGTACCTGGGAACCGGACCGGATCGCGCTGCGCGGCAGCGACGCGCTGGCCAAGCTCGACGCGGACCTGCTGCTCGGCCGCTCCGCGGTCGGCCTGGACATGGCTACCCGGCAGGTCCTGCTGGACGGCGGCGACCGGCTCGACTTCGACCGACTGGTTATCGCCACCGGTGTCACGCCGCGCAGCCTGCCCGGCGCCGACCTGGCCGGGATACACCTGCTGCGAAGCCTCGACGACGCGCTGTCCCTGCGCGCTCATCTGCGGGCCAGACCAGCCGTGGTGGTGGTCGGGGCTGGTTTCCTCGGGGCCGAAGTGGCCGCCGTCGCCCGCGGGATGAGCCTGGACGTGACCCTGATCGATCCGCTGCCGGTGCCTATGTATCGCCAGTTCGGTCACCGCGTCGGCGAACTGGTCGGCCAGTTGCACGCCGATCATGGCGTGTCCGTGCGCTGCGGCACCGGCGTACGCCGGTTCCTCGGCGCGGCCGGCCGGGTGATCGGGGTCGAACTGACCGACCGTTCGACGCTGGACGCCGACCTCGTCGTGGTCGCAGTCGGCGCCAGCCCCGCACTCGACTGGCTGGCCGGCTCCGGCCTACCGCAAGGCAACGGGATCGAATGCGACACGCAGTGCCAAGCGGCCCCGGGGATCTATGCGGCCGGCGACATCGCGTCCTGGCACAACAACCACTTCGACACCCGGATGCGGCTAGAACACCGGATGAACGCAACCGAGCAGGCCATGGCCGTTGCCGGCAACCTACTTGGCGCCGACCGGCCATTCGCCCCGGTCCCGTACTTCTGGACCGACCAGTACGACGCCCGAATCCAGGCGTACGGCATCTTCCCCGCGGACGCGGACATCACGGTGCTCCACGGGCAACTGGCCAGCCGCAAGTTCGTCGCCGGCTACGGCCACCAAGGCAAGACGGTCGGGGTCCTCGGCTGGAACAGCCCCCGCGAGCTACGCCAACTACGCCAACTCGTAGTCGACCGCACACCATGGCCACCGCTGGTGTCGCTGCACGAGACAGCTATAGCCAGCTGACTACCGCTGAGGTCTCACCTTGGTTGTATATAACCGAATTGGTATATTCAAGGTCATGAGTGAGACGTTGAGCAGCAAGGACGGCCGGACGGTACTGCGGCTGGAACGGCGGCTCGCGCATCAGCTGCCTGCTTGTCCTCACCGCCACGTATGACGACCGGCCGGGTTCTGCGAGCT
>JAWWOY010000049.1:0-21844 GCA_033851195.1 Kribbellaceae bacterium
CCCCAGCTGCGGAGGGACTTCGCCGTCATCAAGACGGTCGAGCGAGCCCGGGTCCACGTGAGCGGAATCGGGTACCACGTCCTGACGATCGACGGCGCCCGCGTCGGCGACAGCGTGCTCGATCCCGGCGTCACCATCTACGACAAGACCGCCTTGTACGTCACCCATGACGTCACCTCGGCAGTCCGGAAGCGAGGTGCTCATGTCCTCGGCGTCACCCTGGGTCGCGGCTTCTACGGACTGCCGCCAGGCGACACGAAGTACTGCGGATCCGCGCCCGAACCCCTGCTGGATCAGACTGGGTGTCGCCGGCGACATCCGGGACCTTCCCGTGGCCACCAGAAGGCGCGCAGCTCACCGCAACCGCCTACGTTCGGACTGGTCCCCGAGGAGCTCGTCGACACGGTGGCGCAGAACCTGGCGGCCGATGTACGGGCCCGAGGCAACCATCTGACACCGGCCAAGCAGGCACCAAGGCGCTCCTACCGGCCCTCACCGAGCAAGGTCAGGTCGACCTCGCCTTCGCCGTCGCCACCCAACGGACCTACCCGAGCTGGGGGTACTGGGTCGACAACGGTGCCACCACCTTGTGGGAGGCCTGGGAGACGAACACACGGTCGCGCGACCACGCCTTCCTCGGCAGCATCGAGGGCTGGCTCTATCGCGAACTGGCGGGGATCAAGCCGGCAGCGCCCGGCTATGCACGGATCGCGATCCGGCCGCACCTCCCGGCCGGCCTGGACCACGTGTCAGCCTCGGTTCGCACGGTTCGCGGCACCGTCGCCTCGCGATGGGACAAGCCGGACAGCGGGCTGCGTCTGGCTGTCACGATCCCCGCCAACGCCATGGCCCAGGTCTCCATCCCCGCGACATCCCCGGACGATGTCACCGAAGGCCAACGGCCGGCAACCGAGGCCGAAGGCGTCCGGTTCGTCCGCATGGACGGCGACCGTGCCGTGTTCGACGTCGGCTCCGGCACCTACCACGTCGGGACCGAACTGAGCACACCAACCGTTCCGGGCTAGTGGCGGGCCAGACACACCACTAGCGTCCTGAGCCGGGGAGGCCGCCTTGCAGGCCGGCGAGGAAGTACTTCGACATGAACAGGAAGAGTAGTAGGAGAGGGACGCTGGCCAGGGCATAACCTGCGAACAGCGGTCCGTACTCGGTGGCGTTTTGGGTCTGGAAGAACTGCAAGCCCGCTGACACGGTGCGCAGATTGTTGTCGGCGATGGTGAGCAGTGGCCAGAAGAAGTCGTTCCACACGCCGATGACGGTGACGAGGGAGATCGTGCCGACCACCGGTAACGACAACGGGATCATGATCGACCGGAACATCCGGGGATCGGAGGCCCCGTCCACGCGGGCGGCGTCGAACAGTTCTTGCGGGATCTGCTCCACGAACGTCTTCATCAGCAGGGTTCCGAGCACCGCGCCGCCGGCGACATGTGGGAGCACCAGGACGAGCCGGGTGTTCAGGATGCCCAGGTCGCGCATCAGGACGAAGAGCGGGATCAGGCTCGAGATGCCGGGCACCATCAGCAGCAGCGCCACGCTCGCGAAGAGAACCTTGCGGCCGAAGAACTCGTAGCGGGCGAAGACGAAGGCTGCCACGGTGCAGAGCAGGAGAGTTCCGACGATCGAGGCAGCGGCGACGATCAGCGACGTGACGAAATAGGGCTGGATCTGTTTCCAGGCGATGCTGTAGTTCTCCAGGTGCAGCGGCAGCGTCGGCCAGAAGGTGCCGTAGTACTGCTGGTTGGTCTTGAAGGACGTCATCAGCATGAACAGGAACGGGAACAGCCCGACGAAGGAGATCAGGCTGAGGGCGAGGATCACCATGGTCTGGCCGCTGCGACGACGCCCGGTCATACGCCCCTTTCCGCTATTTGCGGGAGGTTGCCCGGTGGTAGTGATCGCCCTGATCCGATCCTCGCCCCGGTCAACTGCCACGGTCTCAGAGCGACTTGACATCTGCTTTGTCCCCTCGCTTGATGAAGACCACGATGATGCTCAACACGATGGTCATCAGGAACAACGTTGTCGACAGAGTCGCCGCATAGCCCCATTGACTGCCCTGGAACGCGACGCCGAGCATGCGCAGTACGGGCACCTGGGTGGCGTTGTCCGGGCCGCCGCCGGTCAGCAGGTAGGCGGCGAAGCCGTACTGAAGTACGCCGATGGTCGCGAGGAAGACAAGGAGCTTGACCTGCGACGTCATCAGGGGGAGGTCGACACTCCAGAATCGGCGCAGCCTGTTCGCCCCGTCCAGCGATGCCGCCTCGAAGACCTCCTTGGGAATGCCTTGCAGCGCGGCCAGGAAGATCAGGAAGGGCAGCCCGGCCACGAACGGGAACCCGATGAACAACAGGGCGAGCAGAGCGGTGCCCGGGTCGCCGGTCCAGTTGTGAGCCAGCGAGCCGAGTCCGATCGACTGGAGGAATCGGTTGATCACGCCGCGGTTCGGGTCGTACATCGCCGACCACAGCAGCACGGTGACCACGCCGGGGAAGGCCATCGGGGCGATCAGGACGGTCCGGAAGAAGAACTGCGCCCGCTCGCTGCGCAGCGAGATGATGAGTTCGGCGGCGAACAGGGGCAGGGCCCACGCGATGGTGACCTGGAAGACGAAGATGTAGCCCAGGTTGCGGAAGGACCGCCACCACAGGTCGTCATGCCACATCGTCGCGTAGTTGTCGAGCCCTACCCAGGGGGACTCGAAGCCGGGTCGCCACTCGTAGAACGAGTGCCAGATCCCCGAGGCGGCCGGGTAGTAGGCGAAGACGCCGAGGACCGCGAACAACGGCAGCAGGGCGAGGTAGACCGCCCACGGCACGCGCCGGCGTCGACGCCGGGGCGCGGCCGGCGGAGGCGTGGATGCTTCCAGAGCTGGTGCGACCATCGGCTCGCCTTTCCGGAGTGCCTCGACCAAGAACACTCCACCACGAATGGAAACGTTCGGTTCTGGCTCTACTTCTTCGCCCAGGGCTCGGACTGCCACTTGTTGTCGGCGACAGCCTGCTGCTGGGCCTTCGTCCACATGTCCTGCAGGTAGTTGAGTTCCTTGTCCAACGAGCGCGAACCCAGCAACCAACCGTCCCAGAGACTGAGTTGCGTGACGCTCGGCGGCGGACCCGGCAGAGCGAAGGGAATCGCCTCGCCCCACGACCCCTCGGCGAACGCCTTGGTCTGGTCCGCGCCCTTCGCGCCCTCGACCGCCGGGATGCCACCGGTCGCGGCGAGCCATGGCTGGATCTTGTCCGGTGCGCTGACGAACTGCAGGAACTTGACGGCGGCGTCGAGCTTGGCGCCCTTGGTCGCGCTGGGGATCATGTAGCTCGTTCCGCCGGGGCTCGCGCCGAACCGCGCGGGCGCGCCGGTCGCCAACGGCGAGGAGGTGGCGGTGATCTTCGGGAAGGGCGTGCTGCCGACCTTGAAAGGAACATCGGCCAGAGCGCTGACGCCGAAGTTCACCCCCCAGGCCATCGCCGCCTTGCCGGCTGCGAAATCCCTGAGCCCGATGACCGCTCCGTTGTCACCGGTGACACCCGACCAGTTCTTGTCGACGCATTCGTCCCACAACCTCTTGAGCAGGTTGAGCGACTCGGTCACCTCGGGTGTCCGGCTGCTGAACTCGCCGGAGAGTACGGCTCGCGCCACGCCTTTCGCGGTGACAGTCGGGGCCTTGCCTGCCGATCCGTCCGGTGCGTAGACGTTGTACTGCTCGGCGCGCTTGTCCAGCAGCATCCCGCTGATGGTCGCCATCGTCCAGCCCGCTCCGAGATTCGACGCATCCATCGCCAGCGGCGTGTAGCCGGCCGACTTGAGCTTCCCGCAGCCCGCGATCATGTCCTCGTAGTCCTTGAACGGCAGTTGTACGCCGGCCTTCTGGAACGCCTCGTTGTTGGTGAACAGGCCGATCCCCACCAGGTTGAACGGCACGAACTCGATGTTTCCGGCGGCATTGCGGCTGTTCCCGTTGCCGAACCCGTAGAATTTCTTGCGGAAAACATCGATCCACTGTTTGTTGCCCTCGACATACGGGTTGGGTTTCTTCAGGTACTCGTCCAGCGAAACCACCATCTCCGGCTTGTGCGGCGCCTGATTGAACACCAGCTCGGGTGCGGTGCCGGCCGCCAGCTGGGTGGAAATGGTCTGGCCGAAGCTGTTGAGCGGCAGGACGACGGTCTTGACCTTGATGTTCGGCTCCTTCGCCTCGAAGGCCGCGACCAGATCCTCCCAGGGTTTGCCGAAGCTCGAGCCGGAACTGTTCCACTGGTTCGGCCCGGAGAGCGTGATCGTCACCTTGTCACCTGACGCGCCCGAGCCGCCCGAGCCGCCACAGGCCGCGACGGCCATCGTCGCGGCTACCAGACCGATGCCCAGGGCCACGGCGCGGCGCCAGGGTGTTGTTGGAGCTGTTCTCATCTTTGTGCCTTTCAAGGACATGTCGCCGCAGGCGACAGGGTTTCGACCAGTTGGTGGAGTGCTTTCATGACGCGAGAACCTTGGGCTGTGCGGGAACCCCGTTGCAACGTTTCAAGCCGCGATGACTCGAAGGTCAGACCAGGATGCGGATCCGGTCGATGGAGATGGCGCCGGGACCTTCCTGGGGGTCGAGCCGCAAGCCGCTGAGCGCCTGGCTGCCCGCCGGTATCGACACCGTGTAGGTGCGGGGCTGGTTGGCGGTGAGGCTGAATCGTGCGCTTTGGCCCTCGTTGAAGCCAGGGCCACCGGCCGTCGTCCAGAAAAGTTGGCCCGCGCCGCTCATGCTCGAGGTCAGGGTGATCTCGACCGTCAGCCCGGCCGGGGCGTCGATGTTGAGTGGTCCGGGCTGGACCAGGAACGGGTCGCCACCGGTTGCCGTGGTCCGCAACTGACCGTCGGCCACGACTGGCGCGGTGACCTGGTTCTCGCCTCGCCAGCCTTCGGTGTCACCGGCGGTGTCGAAGGTCCACTGCTTGACCGTTCGGCCGACGTGGACCGTGCTGATCGTGGACACCGGGTCCGCCCCGGGTGCCGAGGCCGTGACGGTGACCGGGTAGTTGCCTGGGGCAATATCGGCGTCGGCGGAGAGCTGGACGTCGATCCGCGTGGCGACGGGCTGGTTGGTCGCAGCGAGGGTGAACGTGGCGGGTGTCGCGGTCGCCTGGAAGCCGGCCGGTGCGTCGACCACCACGTGCCCGGTTCCGGCCCGGTTGGACCTGCTGGTGACCACGGCCACGACCGCCGTACCGGAATTCACCTGGGGCGACGACATGATCGAGAGTTCAGTGTCGGCCGGGCCCGCGGGACGCACCGCGAATGCGTACGAGCCGGATCCGGCGCGCACGGTGACGCTCGTGGACGACGATCCGACCACGGTGAGGCCGGGCACCTCCTCGGTGGCGTGACCGTCGGCGAAGATCGTGGTGCTGCCCTCGGTCACGGTCGAGCCCGGACCACCGACGAGCGGGATGGTGACGGTCGCGGTGGTGCCGAATGGGACCGTCGCCCGGTAGTCGAAGCGATCCTGTTGGTGCTTCCAGTCGCTCACGATCGGGCCGTACGGGGTGCTGACCTGGCCGCGCGCGGACTTGAGGTCCCCCACAGGCGAGGGGTTGAGGGCGAATGTGCGATAGCCCGGTGACGTCGGTTCGATGCCGGCGAGGCCGGTGTAGAACCACTCGCCGATCGCTCCACCGAGGCCGATGTGGTCCTTCGACGAGGTGCCGTCGCCGACCCTTGAATCAGGCCACTTCTCCCAGATCGTCCCCGGTCCCTGCTTCACCATGTAGCCGAAGCTCGGGTAGTCGTCGCGTTCGGCGATCCGCAGTGCGATGTCGTTACGGCCGTAGGCGTCAAGAGCGCGGAACACCGGCTGGGTTCCGACGAAGCCGGTGGTCAGGTGGAAGTCGTGCTCGGCGATGTCGAGGATCAATCCGTCGAGAACCTTCTGCGCCCCTCCGGCCGGGACGATCCCCAGCGTCAGGGGCAGCGCCTGGGCGAACTGGGAGCCGTTCGCGTAGGTGCCGGTGGCGGCTTTGTAGAAACGCTTGTTCAATCCAGCAGCGATCTCGTCGGCGAGCCCGGCGTACCTGGCGGCGTCCTCACCCTTCCCCAACACTGTGGCCATGTCCGCGACGACCCGCGCATCGCGGTAGTAGAAGCCGGTGTGGAAGTACTCGGGCGGTGTGCTCTCCAACGACATCCAGTCCGCGCCGTAGGAGACGGGCGGTCGGACGACGATGTGGTCCGCGTCGGCGATGGTAGCGAGGTAGTCGACCCAGCGGCGGATGCCGTCGTAGTGCTCTCGCAGGACGGAGACGTCACCGTAGCGCTGCCAGTGCTCCCACGTCACTGTCGGATAGGCACTGCCCCAGGCGGGGTCGGTCTTGTAGACACCGGGATACTGGGTGGACGGCGCGACCGAGGGGACGCTGCCGTCGGCGGCCTGGCTGGTGGCGATGTCAGCCAGCCACTTGCGGTAGACGTCGTCCATTCCGAAGTTGGCCATCGCCTCGGCGGATGTGCCGGCCGCGTCGCCCAGCCAGCCCTTCTTCTCCCGGGTGGGACAGTCCTCGGGAAGGCCGTGCAGGTTGTTCAACTGGGTCTGCCGGACGGCCTCCTGGATCCCGTTGAGCACACTGCTCGAGCTGCGGAACTCGCCGGTGCTCTCGACGTCGGTGTGCACGACGCGGGCCTCGACCTCCAGGCCGGCGCCGGCGGGAAGCCCGCTGATCTCGGCGTACCTGAAGCCGCTGTAGACGAAGCGTGGTTCGTAGGTCTCAGTGTCGTCGCCGCGGAACGTGTAACGGTCGGTCTGGCGTGGTCCCTCGGAGTCGGAGAAACCGATGTTGCGGGTCGTCACCCGGCCGGCCGCGTCGAGCAGCTCGCCCTTGAAGATGTTGACGGCCGTCCCAGACGGCGCGGCACCCTTGATTCGCACCCAGCCGGAGAAGTTCTGGCCGAAGTCGTACTGCGTGACGCCCGGCGCCGGCGAGGTGGTCCGGACCGGCGCGACAGTGCGCACCACCCGCATCGGCGGCGTGGGGTCGGCCATCAAGGTGCCCAGGGTGTATCCCGGCTGCTCGAGATTTCCACGCACCGACAGCTCGGCCAGCCGGAAGGAGTAGGTGCCGGAGTACTCGTTGGACAACCGGGTAGCGGTGACGCGGAGATAGCGGGCTGTCGTGTCGGCCGGGATCCTGACCGCTTCGGTCCGCGGGTTGGGCTGATCCGCCCCCGTCCGGTCGACGACGGTGGTCGCGGTCGCGAAGGTCGGGTCGTCGCTGGCGTCGACCCGGTAGCGGACGGGGAATCCGATTCCGGGGAAATCTCCGGCCGGGTCGTTCGTCGGGTGCGCGGGAAAGAGCGTCACCTCGTCGAACCGTTGGCTCTTGCCCAGATCGACCTGTACCCATTTGGCGTCGTCCGGGCCGCTGCCGCTGGCCGAGTGGTAGCCCTGTGAACCTTCGGCGGACTGCTCGAGCCCGTCCACCAGTGCGGCCTTGGACCAACCACAACAGTCAGTGCTGTCTTTTGCGCTGACGGCGCTTCCGGCGGCGAGGTTCGGACTAGTGGAGACGACTGGCGCGGCTACCTTGGCCGGCTGCCACACGGTGTCGTCGAATCCCGGCCGGTCCCAGCCGCGCGGCTCGTTCCGCGCGTCGTACCGCTCGCCGAGGTACGGGTCGGCAACGGTCACTGGCCCCGCGGCGGTCCGCCAGGTGTTGTCGGTACTGACCACCTCGGACGAACCGTCCTGGTAGTGAATGTTGAGCTGGGCAACGAACCGGACCGGCTCGGCGCCGTCCCGGATGCCGCCTTGGGACAACATCGCGCCGAGCGCGTGGGAACCCGGCTGAAGCCTGTCCGTGACGTCGAACGAGCGGTACAACGAGCGCGCCGTCCAGTCGGTCCACGTCGAGTCGCGCACGTGGTCGCTGATGAGCCGGCCGTCCAGGTGCGGTTCGAAGATGCCTTGGGACGCTACGTACAACCAGGCCCGTGCCACTCGGCGGCCGACGACGAAGTCGTGGCGTACCAACGCCCCCTCCCCCGTCTCAAGCCAGGACGCGGTCCAGTCGCCGGGATCGAGCAGCCCGGTGGCGAACTGCGATGACGACCAGCGCGACGGCGCACCGGACCGATCCCAAACCCGGACCCGCCACGCGTACGTCGCATCACTGGTGAGTGGCGCACCGCCGTACGCCACGCGGGTAGACGCCGCGGATGCAACCTTGCCGGAGTCCCAGAGGCCGCGACCTTCGCCATCAGTCACCCGCACCTGGTACGCCGACTGACCGTCGCCGCGATCGCCGTCGGTCGTCACCCAGGAGAGCGTCGGTGATGCCTGACCGACCACGCCGTCGTCCGGCCAGCCGTCGACCCGGAGTTCGACCGGCGGACCGGGAGCGGCACCGTCGACCCCGGCAGCAGCGGTCCCGGGCGCAGCGGTCGTCAGCGCCAGTGCAAGACCGGCGGCGAGGACGACGCGCATCCCCGCGCTCCATTGACTCGATCGCGACACAGTCCTGGTCATCTGAACCCTTTCGAACACCTGCCGGTCGATGAGATCGAAACGTTTCAGTCAGCGTGGCGAGCGAACCAGGCATCGTCAACACCCAACGGGTGGCCGCAACCGGACGCCCTGATTCTTGATTGACTCCAGACGGATCAGGCGGCACCGGTCAGGCTGCACCTGATCAGCTCGTGAAATATCCCAGATCGTCGATCTGAAACCTGGCAGTCCAGTTCGGGTAATCGGTACCCGTTGCGGCGAAAGAGACCTGAATCGAAGTCACTGCATTGCGGGACGCCCACCCGCTCACATCGATCGAGAGCTTATTCCACGTGTCGGGAGCGAACCCGGTATTCTCCTCGGTCATCATGGTGCCGTCCGCTGCGGTGAGAGTGAACGTGGCTACATATCCCGTGGCGCCGGGAGCTCCGCCGTACGAATCCATCCACACGTACACCGATTTCGCCGTGCTCAGATCGAGTGGACTGTTCGGCGTCACGGAAATGGTCCGGGCTGCCGTCGCCGGGGCGGCAGAAGCCGTCGCTTCGAGCGCACCGGCTCCGCCGCGCGGAGCACCAGGCCCATTTGCGAAGCTCGTCACACGGGCGACGGACTTCACGCCGGCGCCGGCCACCCAACCCTGAGTGTCGGTCTCGAAGTCGTAGACCAAGTTCTCTGCGGGGGGCGGAATGGTCACGGCCACCTTGACGGTGTGGCTTCCGAGTTGCACGCAGACCGTCGACCCGTCGCCACGCACGGCAGACACCCGAAATGTCACCTTCGCCACACCGCCAAACGTCGTAGGCGGGATCGGTGCCGCGTTCCGTTGCACGTCGAAGTCGCCGCAGTCATCCGGGATCACCGCGGCACCACCAAGCGCATCCACGTCCAGATTGGTGATACTCACCGTCAATTCCGAGCCGACCACGTCTGCACTGTCCGTCGCAGCGGCAACGAAAACGTTGGGCAGATGAGAACGGCTGACACCGTCCGACTGCGAAACGGATTCTATGTCGAACGACGTCTGTGGTTCGGATGTCCCGGTCCCTCGAATCCGGACCTTTACTCTGGCCAGGGTGTCTTGCGCAACTGCACGAGACAACTGGAGCGCAACTGAGTGGAACGTGCCGTCGGCGGGAACATGTGCATCCCCTTCGACGACCTGTCCGGACGACGTCGTGGCTGTGATCCGCGCGACGGTCTCCGAGCCCAGTTTCGTATCGCTCGGGATCTTCACGGATGCGCTCAACCAGCCACGCGCAGCGGGGGCCTGGTCGCCGGCGAACGTCTTGGCGACGCCTCGCCATTGCTTGGCGAACTTGCCGGGTGCATCGACGACGTGCAGGGCACCGCCGACCGCAGTCGCCGACGACACGTTGTCGGAGGGCACCCATCCGTCGGCGCCTGTCCCGAATGAACCGAGCGGGTGAGAGCCACGCTCATTGGCATCGAGCCGGGTTCCAACCGTCGTCGTGATCGGGCGCTGATCGAGCGCCGCCGGGTCGAAGCCGTCGATCACGTCAGACCAGTCCTTGATTCCGATGATCGCCTTGGCGAAGTCCGTGACCTCGAGTGACCGTGCCGTATCGATGTACTTGAAGACGTCGTAGATGAATTTCTGACGCAGCGGGGCATTCGGGCTTTTGGTCGAATAATCGGACGCCCACAGCCCGAGATTCAATCCGCCCTCCAACTGGTGATCGACGTGGCGATGCAGGATGAAGCTGTCGATCGAAGGCAGGAAGCGGATCTTGTAGTAGGCATACGCGAAGCAGGCCGCTTGCAGTTTCTCCGCGTCAAGGCTCAGACTGCGGCCAAATCCCGGGGTGTCGCAGCCCTGTTCCGAGAGGATGATCCGTCGAGGTTCACCCTTGTACAACAGGTCGCTTGAGGCCAAGTACTGCGGAAGAACCTGAACGTTCTTGAACGTGATCAACTTGGTGTCGACGCTGTCCGTCGCAAGCGTGTCGTTCCAGAAATCGGGTTTGAACAGGTCCTGCGGATACGGGTGGTACGCGATGAACCAGGGGAAGTCACCGCCCGCCTTCGAAATCGCGTTCAATGTGTCGATCACGTCTCTCGCTGGATAGAAACGAGTCGAGTTCGCGCCAGCGGGGACGGTCCAGTGCTGTGTCAGCGAGGTGTACGTGCGCGCCTTGTCGTAGTACTTTCTCGAGGCAAGCGACATCAAACGCAGCGCGCGCGAGTAGTCGTTCAAGAATTGATCGATCGTCTTCTCGCCCGAATTCGACCAAATCCACTGCGCGTCAACTTCGTTGCCGACGATGAAGCCGACGGCGCGCCCGAACTTCTCGTCCGTACGTGACCAGCGGCTGGCGATGAACTCCATCGCGGCGGTTGTGTAGCGCATGCCTTCGTCCGTGACGGTGTTGAATCCGTATACCGGACCGGCGCCGGCCCCGTGGGACGCATCGGGGTGGATCAGGATGTTGGCTGCGCTGTTCGGGTCGTTATCGTGCCGATACAGCAGCACGATCAGGTTCACCAGGGTGCCGTTGTCGGATACAGCCTTGATCTGCGTATCGAGCGCGGCAACTGCCGCAGCGTCGAAGTAGTAATCACTCCCGCCGCTCGAGAACGTGATGTTCTGGTCGCTCGTCTTCTTATTCAGCATGATGGCCGCGAGATCGAGGTTGATGGCCGCGTGCTGCACGCCCAGGCTCTCGGCGTCGTCGGACATCTGAACCTGCAAGCCCTTCTTGTCAAGCACCTGAGGGAATTGCGACGTATTGGGCGCCTTGAACTGCAGGTCGTCCGCGAAGTGCGGTGTACCGACCGCAACTCCGTCGACGGTAAGCGTGAACTGGTCATAGAGATTGTCGGTTCCGTCGGTCTGAAGCCGTGGGCCTTGCACCGAGAACGCGCCGTCCGCACCTGCAACGACGGTTCCGAACGCCTGTGCGTCTGCCGTTGTGGCCGACGACTGCGCACCGGAGACGAACACGTCAATGTCAGAGCCCGCCTGTGCTGCGCCGACGGAACCGGAGACCGTGATCACGTTGTCTGCCACGGCGACGGATGCGATGCCCTGGTCGGGTGCGGCAACTGCCGCCTGATGAACGATCTGCGCCGGTGAGCGTGGTGCCGACACTGCAGCCTGCGCTGTGTGGCCGCTCAGCAGTAGCGCCGATGTCGCTGCGACCGCCGCGATTCCCCATCGGCGTCGTCTTGTCGTATGCATCATGTTTCCTTCCCGAGGCGGAGCCATGTCACGCGTGCTTCAGACTGCCGACCCCGGTTCGCGGGGTGCAAGCTTTTGCGAGAAAGGTGTCCGCATGTGGACATGGTTCCGGGAGCCACCGATTCCGTGAACGATCGTGCTGCACGCGGAGCGAGTCCATATGGTGGTGTCGCAGGTACCGGGAATTGACACTTGACAGATCGCCTGGCCTCCAACGGCTGAAAATCTGCAACCCGACTCTTATCAACTTGAATTTAGTGCGCACCCCTGCGTGTCAGGGTGAGTTGGGGCCAGCGGCTCGTAGCAAGTCCGCTTCAGCAGGGCGAGATCCAGGATGATCAAGAAGATGGCTAGTCTGTTGTTTCACCGGTAACCGATGATGGTGTGATGAGTAAATCGGGTCCGAGAACTGGTGGTCCGTCACCTCTGCCGAGGAGCTTCGGCATATGGCGGCGTATGAGGTAGCTGCCAAGCACGGCCGTAACCGGTCATCGGTCTTGCCCTGCGATCGACCGCCCGCCTACCGTCTCGTCACAATTCGCACGTTAGAGGTGGTCACGTGTTGAAAGGTTGCAGGTTCTGCTCGCTGTGCCGCAAGCACCCGGGGGACGCCTCGAGGCGCACGCGCCAGGCTTGCTTGACCTGAGCATCGCATCGGCGCGGGCCTGGCAACGAATCCTCCAACACAAGTCAACTGCTTGCCTCACCGGACCGCGCGCAGCGTGAACGAGTGGGCTGGTGTGAATGCCGGCCGATCAAAGGCATCTCACAACCGTTCGATCTAAAGGAGGCATTGCATGACTAGCCCAGTGTCCGGGCGCAAATTCGTGCAGCTGTCGGCGATTGCCCCTGCCGCAACCGCCGGTAGTGGTGTCGTCCCCGGCGGGGGTACGGCGAGCGCCGCGACGACGGTTGCGGTGCCGCTGTCTGAGCGCGCTGCACGCGGCTCGGGCAGGTCGGCCGGCGTGGCGGGCCTCGCGCCGATCGGCGCGGAGGACTTCAAGTCCCCTCTGCAGCGGTTCCTGCCGGCAGTCCGTTGGTGGTGGGCAGCACCTCTGGGTGTCGAGGAGACGGTGCGTGAGATCACTGCGATTCGCCGGGCGGGCTTCGGCGAGGTGGAGATCGCCTACTCACGAGACGCGTGGGCCAGCGAGGCGCAGCGGGCGAACCTGCGGGCGGTGCTGGACAAGGCCGCGGAGCTCGGGGTGACGGTCAGCATGACCATGGGGGCGGCATGGCCGGTGCAGACGCCCAACACCGGACCCGGCAGCGGCTTTTCCCAGCAGGAGCTGCAGTACGGCAGGGCCGATGTCGCCGGCGGGTCGCGGTTCTCCGGGCCCGTACCGCGGCCCTTCGACGATCCTGCAGGCAATCGCCCGAGCATCCCCGTGGCCGCCACGGCCGCCCAGGTCATCACGCGGGGTCCCGCGGCCGAGCTGCTGCCGGTGGCCGAGCGCCCACCCTATGGGACGCCGGTACGGATCCCGGCGACCTCGACGGTGCTCGACGAGGCGTCCATGGTCGATCTGACGTCGCAGGTCGTGGACGGTTCGCTGTCCTGGACGCCGCCCAGTGGTGGAGACTGGATCGTCTTCGGCTTCTGGCAGCGTGACGCGCCGAGAGGCGTCACGAGTGCCTTCGACAAGAACGCCGCTGCCAAGGCCGCCGAGTACCTCGAACAGAACCAGGTCGGTCCCGACAACTACGACGCACTCACGCGGGTCGGTGGAGACTTCTTCGAAGACTCCCTCGAGCTCAATGCCGACTCGTTGTTCTGGGCACCGTCGTTCCCCACCGAGTTCCAGGCACGCCGGGGCTATGCGATGACGAAGTACCTGCCGTTGATGTACCAGCACGGGATGAGCCGCTACTGGGTACCGACCACACCGCCCACGCCGGACTTCGACCTGCCAGACGGCAAGGGCGACAAGGTCCGCAACGACTACTACACGCTGCTGACCGACCTGTACGTCGAGCACCACCTGACTCCGTACCAACAATGGGCGCAAAAGTACGGCATGCAATACAAGGCCCAGGCTGCGTACGGGCAGGACCTCGAGCCGGTGCGCAGCAGCCGCGAGCTGGCCCGCCTGGGCGGCAAGGTCGAGGGCGAGTCTTACAATTCCGGGGACCGGTTTCCGACGAACATCGACAACTACGGCTGGCGCTACGCCCTCGACTGGCAGCGATCTGTGGTGGGTGGCGCGCACCAAGGCGGCACCAACCGGGTCTCGACCGAGATCGGCGCTCAGCCGGAGAACTGCCACCAGCTCGACCTCGGCGACTACAAGGCCATGATCGACAAGGAGTGGGCGGCCGGCATCACGCAACCCTTCCTGCATGGCTACCAGTACATGTCCGTCGGAGCGCCGTGGCCGGGCAAGTACAGGTTCGGCGACAACTCGCACGACAGTTTCAACGACGTCAACAACCCGCAGTGGTCGATGTTCACCGACACCACGGCGTACTGGGCGCGTGGCACCCAGATCCTGGAGACCGGGATACCGTTGACCGACATCGCGATCTACCGCAAAGGGTTCCTCACCACGGCGGCCCGAACCGAGGCCGACGAGGGCACCCAGCCATCCCAGTTCTTCGAGACCCGCCGCCTCGAACGCAAGGGCTACACCGTGCAATACCTCGACCCCGAAGGGCTCGCCGAGCCAGGGGTAATCGGCGACGGCGTGTTGTTCCCCGCCGGGCCGCAGTACCGCGCACTCGTGTTGGACGAGCGCGCGGTCCCGGTCGCGGCCGCGGCCGCGATGGCCAAGGCTGCCGCGGCCAGTCTGGCCATCGTCTTCGTCGGAACCCCGCCGGACAAGGACACCACCTACGGCTCCGGGTCCGCCGGCGATGAGCAGGTGCGGCGCCTGATCCAGCAGACGCTCAAGGGCAAGCACGTTCGGCGCTGCGACAGCCAAGGCGACGTGGCACAGACCCTCGACAGCGTGGATCTCGCCCCACGGGCGGCCTGGAACGACGTCGAAGTCCTCACTCAGCTCCGCGAAGCCGACGGGGTCCGTTATCTGTACCTGTACAACCCCACCAACAGCGAAGTCTCCTTCTCGCCGGCCATCGAGGGCGCCGGGGCTGTGTTCGACATGAACCTCTGGGACGGGTCCGTCACCCCGGCCCCCCGCTTCGAGAAGCGCGCCGGGCGCATGGTCGTGCCGATGACCCTGCAGGCCCAGGAGACCCGTGTCGTCGCCGTGGACTCACGCACGAAGCAGCCGGTGCACGTCGTCGGCGATGCCCCAGATGGTGGCACCCTGGTCGCCACAGGCGACGGCACGATCCTTTGGAAGAGCACGCAGGAAGGATCCCAGCAACTGCGGCTGAGCAACGGCCGAACCGTCCAAATCTCGGCAGACATCCCCGCCCGCGCGGCCAACCCCGGGCCCCACACCTGGAGCCTCTCGGTAGAGGCATTCACCCCCACCGGACACACCACCATCACCATCCCGACCCTGACCGGAACCTTCCCCCTCTGGGACTGGCGCGACCGCCCCCAGCTCACCGGCGAATCAGGCATCGGAACATACACAGCCACCCTCGACATCCCGCAACACTGGTTCGGCGCCGGCAAGGGCGTCCAGATCAACCTCGGCGCCGTGGACGGCACCACCGAGCTGTACGTCAACGGCCGCAAGGTCGGCTCGCAGATCACCTCGGACGTGACCTGGGACCTCACCGGATTCGTCCACGCAGGACCAAACCAGCTCAAGGTCGTAGTCAGAACCACCCTGCGCAACGCCGTCACCAAGTACAACAAGACCAGCACCCGCACCGACCCATACGGCATTCGCGGACCCGTCCGGGTCGAGCCCTTCGGCATCGCCACCGTCTTCTCGCCGTAAGAAGAACCGTCAGCACTCGCGCGCAGGCCCGAGGCAGGACCTCGGCTCTGGGAAGTCTCATTAGGCCTATCAGTGCTCGGGTGGCGGGCCGACGGAGTCGCGCTCGATCAAGGGGCAGTTGATCATCAGTGGGCCGTCCGGGTGCGGGGTGTCCTGATCGGTAATGAGGAGACCGGCGGTGTGGCCCAGCTCGTAGTGGGGCAGGGCGACAGTCGTGAGGCGGGGTCGGAGCTGGCTGGCGATGTCCTGCTGGTCGTCGTACCCGACCAGGCTGACGTCCTCGGACACCTGCAGCGAAAGCTCGTGCAGGGCGAGTAGGGCACCGATCGCCATCCGATCGTTGCCCATGACAAGCACCGTCGGCGGGCTGGTCCGGGACCGGAAGACCTTGCGGGTCAGTTCATAACCGGAATCGACGGAGAAGTCGCCGTCCAGGATGCGCAGCCGTCCGGTCACCCCGGCCATACGCGCCGCGTCGCGCCCGGCGCCGGCCCGCCGACGAGCGAGGGCAGCAGGTGCGGCTGGTTGACGATCTTGCCGAGGTTCTCGTGGGTGAGGACGGCGACGACGCCGTCGGCGGCGAGCGCCTGCGACGCGTCGATCGCACTCACCCGGCGCCCTGGGGGGCTCCTCCCTGGCGGCCCTTTGGCTTGGCGCGCACGTGCCAAAGGGTGCCACCCGGAGACAACGAGACTCGTCACCAACGAACGACACCCTGAGGGGATCGCGGATGTGGCCGGCAACCAAGGCCCGGCAGCTCATGCGGTCTGCCGACCGGCCGTGGACCTGGGGCTCCGCATCGCCCCGCTGGCAATCATGGGAAGTGCGGTCCGGCCCGGCACGCGTCAAGGGCGCCTCCGGCGTCGTAAGCGATCGAGCAAGCTCGACCCTTGACCCGCACCGACCCAAACCTGAGGTCGGCAGCTATCGGGGCGACGCGGAGGGCTGGCCGCATGCCTTGACACGTGACCGTCAATCTCGGCTACCTGTAGGGAACCGCGGACGGCAAGACCTTCGCATGCTCGTACCCGTAGTGCCGAAGGGCAGTCCGTAGCCCTTCCCTCGCTGTCGTTGCAGATGGTCCAGGACCGATGCGGACGGCGACAATAGGGAGTCGCTCTTGCCCTCGACTCTTTGTCACATAAGCCCGCACCCCGCTGCGGACGACTGGATCCGGCTCTTCGGTAACCAACTCAACATATGGGGTGATGCCGTACTGGCCTGCTCGAAACTTAACGTAGCGCTCCAAGTTCGGCTCGCCCACAGAGACCCTAACCTCTCGTTCATCAACGAATCCCGGATGCTTTATCTCAGCAACCGCGTTCGCGTACGAGAAAATCGCAGGCAACACTATCCTCTTCCAATCATAATCTTCCCAGGAATATCCAGAGCTAGGACAGATTACATATAACCCCAAGAAGAGCTGAAATGCGCGGAGTTGCTGCTCGCCCTCATCGTAATGGACTGGCTTCCAGTCTGGGATCAAATGGCCGATGTCGTTTGCTTCACGGTGCTGGTCATAATCCGCAGGGACCTTGACCTTCAAGGAAACGCTTCGATCGAGGCCGATAGCATAGCCTGTCTGGCCGGCATAGGCTCGCCATTGACTTAGGCTGTCTCCGTCCTGTGAAGCACAGAAGACGAAGGATGCATTTACACTCATCGTTTCTCGGCCGCGCTGCAGGACTGCGGCAATCCACGATTCTGCATTCGGTTTAAAAACCGGCTGAAAGTTCTCCTTTGCTTGAGACGCTCCGTAAGAAATGATCTCTTCGCGACGCTTCTCCCATACGGAGTGGATCAGATCTTCTCCAAACGCCAACTCGCGCGAGTCGTTCAACATACTTGCGGAGCTCGCCCACAATGCGTTTGACTGAAGAATCCCCAACAATCCAGATGCGTTGGTGTAATGCCAATACAGTCCACTTGGGGTTTCGGAATCCGAGTCCCAGTCGTTGTCCTCAATCATGAACCCCCAGTTAGATACAAAGCGTCCGAGAAAGCAGTCCGGCTCAATAACACTACCGAGTGCGGTACGATAGCAAAGTACAGCAATACATCGGCCTGTAGCCATAGGCCACGGTGGTCGGTGTAGTGGGCTTCTACCTTCTCGAAGTTGCCGGACCGCCTCCGCGCTGGCCGCCGATAGTTGCAGCCGTAGTTGCAGTACACCCAGATGCACAGGCGTCCGCCAAGGTACAGCAGCCGGAGCAGGAGGCTCAGATGAACTGGCACGGACGCCGCTGGATTGGGGATGGGCGAACTTAAACCTCGCTGTGGTGCAGCAACGAAGTGCAGCCACGAGCCCAACCAGCAACGACTTTGAGGCACCCTCATTGGCCCGACGCCACGCTCGATCGGCCGTCGATGACGGTCCTGCCCCGAGTTCGATCGGTGTCAGATTGGGCGACACTCCGGCTAGCCGATCCTGCGTTTGTTGCCTGTCGGTTAAGACTACGCGAGTGGCTAGTCCCAGTAGTTGAAGAGGAGTTCTCCGATGGTGTCGGGCTTCCAATAGTTGACCTGGTCGTGTTCGGTGCTCGTCAGGGCAGGTCGGCCTGGGCGAGAGGGATTGCCAGCTGCCCACTGGTGAGCACTTTGAGGCTGGCGACCTCGGTGATGGCTGCGGCGAGGTTTGGTCAATCGATGAACGCCATCGTGAGCCGGCCATCGGTTCGCGGGGAGGCGAAGGCGACGTACGGCAGCAGAACGTGGCGCAGTACGGCGACCTCGTGGTTGGCGTAGTGGATGTCGACGGTGTGGAAGCTGGGCGTTACCCCTGCCGGGGTGGTGCCCGTAACCGTGCCGCCGGTTCGCCGAGCGCCGTGGTGACAGGCGGCTACGAAGGTGCGCAGGTCGGTCGTCGCCGGGTGCTGGTCCGATGGCGGGTCGAAGCCGGTCGCTCCGGGCGGCAGTTTCATGATTGGGCTCCATCGTCGGCCGGGTCGGCAAGATGCTATCCGCCGCGGCCGACCGGGAAACAATGGAAGCCCCAAAGACCAGCGCAACCACCAACCAGGCGAGAACATCGGTCAGCCGGTCAGGACTCCCCCACCAGGTAACCATTCCTAAACCGGTGATCCACCGAGGCGGAAGCAGCCTTGACACGCAGGTGTCAGCCGAGCTCCTGGAGCCACACTTTAGGCCCCACCTTTGAACGAGCAACGATGCAAAACGACGACAGGCCGCTTTCATGCTCCTTGAGCTATACATCGAGGTCAGAGCAGCAGTCGTAGCGTTATTGAGGGGCGTTGCAAAGCCTCCCACCAGAATCAGCGGGTTCGGGGTTCGAGTCCCTGGCGGCGCACATCAGCCCAGGTCAGGCCACTGTCCTGGGCTTCTTCATCTCTCCAGCGCACCCTTTACGCATCCCTTTCCCTTGGGCAGTCGTCGACCCAATGATCCTGTAGGCCGTTCTTCCGCGCCTCCTGGCGTCGTCGGGCCTCTTCAGGAAGTCCCGGGGAGCTCATCGGAGTCCTCATCTTCCCGTGACTGTCCGTCACATCGCACGCCCCTCTTCTGCGCCATCTCCTCGGACTCGCTTGCCGCCGAAACGTTGAGCGGTGGCCAACTCCTGACGTCGGAGGCTTGATATGCCGAGGCCACCACTGCCCATCGGAACCTGGGGCCGTATCCGCACCCAGGTCGTCAAGACGGACGAGAAGGGTAAGGCGGTCAGCCATCGGGCGCAGGCGAAGTACCGCGACCATGACGGCCAGACCCGCCTGGTGTCTGCCTTCGGCAAGACCAAGACCGCCGCCGAGAACAATCTGTTGAAGAAGCTCAAGGAACGCGCCAAGACCAGCCTCGCGGGCCAGCTGACCGCGATGCACAAGATCCGGCACGCGATCGAGCTCTGGGAAACAAATTCGCGGAGCTCATCGCCGAAGGTCAGCGGTCACCCAGCTCGCTGGACACCTACCGCCGTTCCATCAAGAACCACCTCCTACCTGCCCTCGGCGAGGTTCGCATCGGTGAGGCCAGCACACCGCGCATCGATAGCGTGATCTCGGAGATCAAGAAACGCGCCGGCGCCCCGACCGCCAGAACCTGCCGCAGCATCATTTCGGGCGTGATGGGTCTCGCCGTCCGGTACGGCGCCATCACCGTCAACCCCGTGCGAGAAGTCGACCGCATCGAACACAACGCCAAGGAGCTGCCGCGAGCCCTGACCGCCGAGGAGGTGCGGCTGCTCAGGGAGCAACTCGGCACCGACGAGCGAGCCGTGCGCGCCGGACCTGCCGGACCTGGTGACCTTCATGCTCGGGACCGGCGAACCCCGCCTCGACGCGATCGCGGACCTGCTCGGCGTCGACGAGTCCGAGGCCCGCGCCGCGCTCGCCAGGCTGGTCTACGACGACCCGACCGAACAGCGGCTCGTACCCGCCGCGGAGTACCTGTCAGGCAACGTCCGGATCAAGCACGCCGCCGCGATCGCAGCCGCCGAGACCGACGACAAGTACACCGAGAACGTTGCCGCGCTGCGCGCCGTGATCCCGGCCGACATCTCCCCGGCCGACATCACCCCCAGCTCGGAGCAGCCTGGATCGGCCCCGACGACGTCCAGTCGTTCCTGCGCGAGATCCTCAGCGATCGCCACCTCGAGGTCCGGCGCATCGTCGGGTCGCAATGGAAGATCACCGGCGGCGACTACGGCATCAACGCCACCTCGACGTGGGGCACCACCCGGTACTCCGCCGGGAAGCTCGCCGAGCAACTGTTGCGCCAGGCACCGATCCGGGTCATCGACCGGATCGACGAGACCGACGTCTTCAACCCGGTCGAGACCGAAGCCGCGCAGGAGAAGGCGAGACTGCTCAATGAGCGGTTCTCCAGTTGGGTGTGGGAAGACCCGGCCCGCGCCGACCGGCTCGCCCGCGTCTACAACGACAAGTTCAACGCGATCGTGCTGCGCAGCTACGACACCGACCACATGACGCTGCCCGCGCACTTACCTGAGCGACCAGATCAACCCGCTGCGGGAGGCTTTGACCAGGATCCAGGCCGAAGGCGACAACCGGACCGTGAAGCAGGTCGAGAAGGCGATCCTCGCGGCCGAGGAGCGCATCAAGACCAAGCTGGACAAGGCCAAGGATCAGCCATGAAGAGCAGAACGCCGCCATCGCCGCCTACGTCCGCTGGCGCAATGCCCGCGCCAACCCGAAGACGAACTTCGCACCCGCCTCACCGATCCGTTCGTGGACCGAATACCCGGCCAAGGCCGCATGACGAGCCGCTCTAGATCACCTCCCGGAGCGCGTCGTTCGCCGGGGCGGCGCTCACGCCGAGTATCTTCTCGGTCTCGGAGTAGTCGATGACGAACGGGTGTCCGGGCTTGGTGAGTACTTCGTGCATTTCCGCCCAGAACGGCTCGGTGAACGCGAGCAGGGTCAGATCGCGTTCGGTCATCTCTTCCATCCGCGGTTCCGGTGCCCCCGCGAGTTCGGCGAGTCGCACGGCCAGTTCCCGAACCGACAGGGTCAAGGTGGGTACGTGCCAGGCCCGGCCGTACGCCTGCTCATTGCAACTCGCGGCGACCAGCGTGCGTGCGGTGTCGCCGATCGCCGAGTAACTGTGGGGCACGTCGAGTTCTTGCGGCACCAGGACCAGCTTCCCTTCCAGGACCTGCCGCTGCACCATGAGGCTGAACACCGAGAAGGCGCCGGCGCCGTAGAACTGGGCGGCCCGCACCTCGGTGACCTTCACCCCTGAGGCGGCGGCTTCCTCCCATGCCCGCGCTCTGGTCCGCCCCTTGGGGCCGGTCGCGGCCAGGGGGAAGTCCGGCGTGATCGGCCCGCTTGCGGGCCCATAGGCGTAGAGGTTGCCGAGCATGACGTACGCGGCCCCGATCCGCTTCACTGCGCTCAGGAGCGACCCCGACAAGATCGGAAACTGCTCGGGCCAGAGGTGGTACGGCGGCGCGGCAGTAGTGAACAGCGTGTCGGCCCCCTCCGTCAGCTCGGTGAGCCGGTCGGTGTCGGTCGCGTCCGCGGCGACCTTGTCGATAAGCGGGTGGTCGGGCCCGCCGCCGGTCCGGCTGATCATTCGTACCCGCTCGCCGTCCTCGGCCAGCAGCAGAGCGGTCTTCGACGCGGCGGCCCCGCGACCCACGATCACATGAGATTTCATGCTGACAACGGTGCCGCGCCACGGCCACGTAAGATAGTGGCCGGAATGCCAACCCTCCGGAGGATCTGGCCATGCACCGCGTCGCCGCAGTCATCGTGCCGCCCGTGCTCAGCTTCGACGTCTCGATCCCGCTGATGGTGTTCAACAGCGTCC
>JAWWOY010000053.1:0-19203 GCA_033851195.1 Kribbellaceae bacterium
CGCCGGCACCTGCGCCTCCGCTACGCACGAACCGCCTCCGACGAGTGGACCAAGGAGCTCCTGTGGCCGTGATCGAAGAAGTACGTTCAGCCGTCGCCCGGCTCAACGGCGTACTGGCTGCGCTTGATGAGGCCGCGATGCGGGCGCCGTCCGGTTTGCCCGGGTGGTCGCGCGGGCACATCATGATCCACCTCGCGAACTTCAGCCAGGCCATGGCGCGGCAGGTGGACGAGGCGCTGGCCGGCCGGATGATCGACATGTACGACGGTGGGCGGGCGGCGCGGGATGCCGCGATCGAAGCAGGCGCCGGGCAGTCCGCCGCGGAATTGAAGCGACAGGTTCGCGAGGCGACCACAGACCTGGTCCGGGCCTGGGACGAGGTCGGCCCGGAAGATTGGGGTCGGCCGGTGCGGCATCGCGACAGCACTCTGGGCGACACCGTCTACGCAGGTTGGCGCGAACTCGAGGTCCACACCGTCGACCTCGCGCTGGACCCGACGAGCGACGAATGGTCACACGAGTTCTGCCTGCATCTGCTGGACTTCCTCCGCCCGAGGACGCCGGACAACACCCAACTGGTCCTCCGGTCCGGCGAGACGACCTGGGAGAACGGCACAGGTGAACCACGCGTCCTGACTGGCAAGCTCACCGACCTCACCGCCTGGCTGGCGGGCCGGACTCCGCAAGGCCCGATCGACGGCGACCTGCCCGAGTTGAAGCCCTGGCCGTGACAGTTGAGGCCCTGGCCGTGACAGTTGAGGCCTTGGCCGTGACGCCCTTCATCCGGTCCTCGTGGTCACAAAGGCCCGATGAAGGGCGACACGCCGGGTAACTACGGACCGACGATGGGTTGATTGGGGGATTCAGGAGACGGTGAGGTCGTCTAGTTGGGTCCAGGTGTCGGTGCCGGGGGCGGTGAAGCCGTCGTAGAGGGTGACCTCGTTGACCCCGGCGGGGATGGTCACCGTGACCTCGTGGTGGACGTAGCCGGGGGCCGCGCCGAAGGTTTGTTCGCCGAGGACGGCGGTGCCGTCGGCGCCCAGGCGGATGCCGAAGCGGCCGGCGTTCGCGGGCAGCGCGGCCGAGGCGTTGATCCAGGAGCCGAAGGTGTACGTGGCGCCTGGAGACACCGGGACCTTCTGGGTCAGAGCGCTCCAGCCGGTGCCCGAGGTGCGGATCCAGCCGTTGTTGCTGCCGGAGTGGGCGAAGCCGAGTCCGCGATCGACACCGTTCGCCGCCGTCCCTTCGAAGGTCCAGGCCGGCTTGCCACCACCCGGCGCCTCGAAACCACCGTCAGCCAACTGAGCGACGTACCGGACCGCGACTTCTGCAACGGAGCTGAAACTGCGCGGACCACCCGGTACGCCGATGACGCGGACGCCGTCGGTCTCCACTGCGGGGAAGGTGAGCGTGTAAGTCTTGTTGGCACCGGCGGAGGCATCGCCGGGATAGGCAGGCGACACCGTCTGCGCGCCGACCTCGACCCAGGCGCCATCTTGTTCGACCTGCACCCGCGGGCGACCGGTGAACCAGCCGCCGTTCGCCGTGACGGCTCCCGAGGTGAAGTCCACGCGGTTGACCTTGTGCTTGGCCGGCCACGTGTAGCCCCACCAACTGGCCGTCTTCACCTCGTCGTCGAAGTCGTTCTCGCTGCCCGTGGTGACACCGTCGTTCAGCAGCAACAGGTCGCCGGTCTGCGACGACTTGGAGATTGCGACCGCGCCGGTCGAGGGTGCCGCGAGATTCGTGTCCGCAGGCAGGTTCGAAGCCGGCGACGGGTCGGCCGGGGTGAGGACCAGCTTGCGCAGGTTGAAGTTGTAGACCGAGGTGCCGATCCCGCCGCCGCCGCACGGGCAGACGTTGGCCTGCAGGTACATCGTCTTTCCGTCGGGCTGCAGGAACTTCGACGGGATGGTCACGCCGTAGCCGCCGTACTTGGAGGTCGACCACGGGTAGCCGCCGAAGTCCTTGCTCAGGAAGTGCTTCCAGGGTCCCCACGGCGTGGGCGACTCGTAGAACTCGAAGGTGTACTCGGTCCACGACGTGTAGATGTAGCGGTTCTGCTTCGGCAGGAAGGTGACGCCGCCCTGGCTGATCACGTTGAGGTTGCTCGCGTTGGTGCCGAAGGTCTGGCCGTAGAGCCGTCGCTGGTCGGTCAGCACCGGCAAGCGATCGGCGAGTTTGCTGCTCCACTGGGCGCGATCGTTGGAGGTGCCGGCGTAGAACTGCCAGGATCCGCGGTCCTGGACCTTTGCCTTGGGCACCCTCGCCAGGAACACGTCTTGCGGGTCGGCGACCGTGTCGTCGAACGAGTCCCGCCAGTTGCCGTCCAGGCCGTAGGCGTAGACATAGCCGTCCGGCGCCTCCGCACCACCCTTGCCGAAGTCGGCGAACCAGATCGTGGTGAAGACGTGGTTGTCGAACATCGGCTTGCTCTTGTCCCAGGTCCAGGTCTTGCCGTGGTCCGTCGACTTCACGATCGTCGCAGCCGGTACGTCGTTGAAGTCCAGCGCAAGATCCTGCACGGCCAGGTAGATGGTGTCGCCCACACACACCATGCCGGTGGGCTTGCGGTTGTACCCGGCGCCGCTCCAGATGCTGCTGACCTGCGGGCCGCGGGCGACCGTCGTACCGGAGAGGTTGGTCACGTCGCCCTGGATCTCGCTGACCGCGATGTCGGCGAAGGGCTGGTCCACGCTGAAGCCCTTGCCGTCCCCGTTCGCGGCGTACAGGTTGCCGTTGCCCGCCCAGCAGGACGGCCAGAGGTCACCGTCGCTCTTGCTCGGCATGCCCTTGGTCTCCACCGTCGCGGTGCCGACGTACGAACTCTCCGACACCTGAGCGGCCGGCGCGGCAGACGACGAGTGGTCGATCAGCGACGGGGCGGCAGCCACCGCGACCATCGGTAGCACAGCGAGCCAGATTCCACGCTTCACCGGGAAACTCCTTCCTACTTGAGGCCTGTGGTCTTCATCGCGTCGACCAGCCGGCGCTGACCGGCGACGAAGACCACCACGGTCGGTATGGCGGCTATCACCGCGGCGGCGAGGATCAGGTTCCAGGCAGAGGCATACTGACCCTGCATGCCGGCGATGCCGAGCTGGATCACCCGCAGGTCGGGATTACGGGTGATGGTCAGCGGCCAGAGGAACGCGTTCCAGTTGGCCAGGAAGAACAGCACCGACAGCGAGGCGAGCACGGGCCGGCTCAGCGGCAGGATGACGCTCCAGTACCGCCGCCAGTAGCCGCACCCGTCCAAATCCGCGGCTTCCTCCAGTTCACGCGGGATGTTCAGGTAGTACTGCCGCAGCAAGAAGATGCCGAAGGCATGGAAGATGCTCGGCACGATCAGCCCGGCATAGCTGTCGAGCAGGCCGAGCTGCTTGGCCACCAGGAACAGCGGCACCAGGATCACCGGCAGCGACACCAGCAGCGTCGACATGATGCCGGAGAAGATCAGCCCGCGGCCCGGGAACCGCAACCTGGCCAGCGCATACGCCGCCATCGAGTGGAAGAACAACGCCACCACGGTGACCACCACCGACACCAGCGCGCTGTTCAAGAGGAACCGCGGCAGCGGGATCTTCAGCAGTACGTACTGCAGGTTGTCCAGCGTCCAGGACGACGGCCAACCGGAGGAGAAGACATCCTCGGCCGGCTTGAGCACGCTGATCAGCACCCACAGCAACGGCGCCACCGCGATGATCGCCAGCACGTGCGCCAGGATCGGGACGATCCGGATCCGCCGGTCAGTCCGCATCGAAACGACCTCCCCGGGTGAGGCCGAACATCAACCCGGTGCAGACCACCAGGATGCCGACCACCATCGTGGTCAGCGCGGCGGCGTACCCCATGTTGTTGAAGGTGAAGGCCTGCTCATAGATGTAGAACACCACCGTGCTGGTAGCCCGGGCCGGACCGCCGTTGGTGAGCACGTAGACCAAGTCGAACGCCTGCAGACCGGTCACCGCACCGATGGTCGAAGTCACCACCACGAAGAAGCTGGTCGGTCGCAGCAAGGGCCAGATGACGTACCGGAAGCGCTGCCAGGACCCGGCTCCGTCGATCTGGGCAGCGTCCTCGAGTTCCTTCGGCACGTCCTTGAGGCCGGCCAGGAAGACCAGCATCAGGTAGCCCATCAGGAACCACACGCTGATCACCACGTAGGTGCCCAGCGCCAGGGACGGCGTACCGAGGAAGGACACGTCTCCTAGGCCCAGCGGACGGAGCAGGTTCGAGATCGCGCCGCGCTTGTCGACCAGCAGGAACTGCCAGATCAACCCGACGACGACCAGGCTGACCACGTTCGGCAGGAAGAACGCGGACCGGACCCAGCCGATGCCCTTGAAGTGGTTCCGGACCAGCATCGCGAGCGAGAAGCTGACCACGAAGGCCAGCGGCACGAAGGTGACCACGTAGGTCCCAGTGACCCGCAGCGACGCCCAGAGCTGGTCGTCCGAAGCCATCAGCTTGTAGTTGGCGAGCCCGACGTACTGGTAGTTGCCGAAGCCGTCGACCTTGTAGAACGCGACGCCGAAAGCGAGCACCATCGGCAACGCGACAAAGGCCAGCAGACCGATCACGTCCGGCGCGAGGAACGCGTACGCCGCCAGAGCCTCGCGCCGCTTCTTCGTCATCGTCTTCTTGCCACGCGGGGCCCAAGCCTTCACCTGAGGCTTGGACGGGGGTGAGGTTGTGGTGACCATCAGCTGATGGGCGCGCCCTGGTAGGTCTTCAGGAACGTGTCGATCCGTTGGGCCGCATCAGCCGCTGCCTTGCCCGGGTCGGCCGCATTCAACTGGCAGGCCTGGATGGCGTCGGCGATCGGCTGGTACACCTCCGGTGGGAACCGGGGCTCCGGCCGGCCGGTCGGCGCGATCTCGCTGACGAACTTCTTCAACGCGCCTTCCTTGAAGGCACCCTTGGTGTCCGCGGCCTGCTGCACCGACTTGCGCGGTGGCACGTTCGTCTTCACCACGGTGTTCCACTGCCGCTGCCGCTCGACGCCTTCGGCGTCGGTCGCCCCGAGCGCCCAGGTGATGAACTTTGCCGCCGCCCCCGGGTTCTTGCCCTTGGCGTTGGCCACGAAGGCCCAGCCGCCCAGGTCGGTGGCCGCCTTGCCACCCGGCGGGGTGGGCAGCGGGAAGATCCCGTACTTGAAATTCTTCGCCTTGGTGCGCATGTCCGAGACCGCCCAGATCCCGCTCTGCTGCATGGCGGCCGCACCCGAGCCGAGGTTCGAGAGGACATCGCCGCCGCCGTCGCCGAGTGATTTGCGCGGCGCGAGCTTGTTCTGGATCGTGTCCTGCCAGAACTTCAGCGCCTGCACGGCCGCGGGCGAGTCGAAGGCGACCTTCCCGTCCTTGATCGGTGTGCCGTCACCCTGCCACAGGAACGGATACCAGGTGAAGTTCTGGTAGTAGCCCGGCAGCGTTTCGAACATCACGCCGTACCGATCCTTGCCGGTCAGTTTCTGCGCGACCGCCAGGGTCTGCTCCCAGGTCTTCGGCAGGTCGGCCTCGGACAGCCCGGCCTTCTCGAACGCGGCCTCGCTGTAGTACATCGCGAGCGGCTCGATCTCCATCGGCAGGCCGTAGACCTTGCCGTCGACACTTCGCGCTTCCAGCAGGCCGGGCAGGTAGTCAGCCTTCGACTCCGCGGGCAGCGCCGAGGACAGGTCCTGCAGTACGCCGCCGTTGTAGTAGCGGAGGAAATCGCCGGGGCTGATCAGGAAGATGTCCGGGCCCGCGCCGGACTGGAAGGCGGTCTGCAGAGTGGTGCCGTTGACGTAGTCCTTGGTCGGGATGTAGCGCAGGTTGACCTTGACGTCGTTGTTCGCGTTCCACTTCGCGGCCAGGTCTACGAACCACTTGCTCTGCGGGTTGGCGTCGTCGGCCGGGCCGTAGAAGTTCCAGAAGGACAGCTCCTTTCCGCTGCCGCCCGCGCTGTCGCCACCGCACGCGGTCAGCAGCGGACCCGCCAGGGCCGAGGCGGCCAGCGCTCCGAGGCCGCCTCGGAGCACACCGCGCCGGCCGATTGGCCTTTCGGAGAAGGAAGTTGGGGACATCACGGACTCCAGGGGTCGGGCCGTCCGCCGGTCGACCGTTGCGGGCTCCGGCCGATTGCAGGCGGGCAATCGATTTCTCGCAATCTACGAGCGCAGCCTCGAACGGTCAAGAGTTGCCCGCCGTTGACTTTCGAACAGAATGGAATTCCCCTTGTTTTCAACAGAGTTGAAGACGTTGACACTCACTGCTCCGGCACCTAGTCTTCGGAAATCGATTTCTGATCCAGTCCGGAAAGCGGGTTGAGATGCCAGTAGTGCCGCATCGCCCGGCCCAGCCGCGGGCGACCGGAGGGCTGCCCTCGGAGTTGGTCGCCCAGGGCCTGAGGGCCGCCCGGACCGCGATCGAGACCGAGGCGGCCGCCGTGTCCGCGCTGGCCGACCGGCTGGACGGAGTCTTCCTCGACGTCCTGATCGCGGTGGCCGGCTGCGAGGGCCACCTGGTCGTCACCGGCCTCGGCAAATCCGGGCTGGTCGGCCGCAAGATCGCCGCCACCCTGGCAAGCACCGGCACCCCGGCCACCTTCATCCATGCCGGCGACGCATTACACGGCGACTCCGGTGCGGTGACCACTCGCGATCTGGTGCTGGCACTTTCCGCTTCCGGTGAGACCGCCGAGGTGTGCGCCTTCGCCCGGATGCTGGCCGAGCGCGGCATCCCGGTGATTGCGATGACCGGCGCCGAGGACTCCACTCTGGCCAAACTGGCCACCTACACCCTGGACACGATGGTGCTGCGCGAGGCGGACCCGTTGAACCTGGCCCCGACCGCCTCCACCACCGCAGCCCTGGTGATGGGAGACGCCCTCGCCTGCGCGCTCGTCGTACTGCGGGACTTCACCCATCACGACTTCGCCCGCTTCCATCCCTCCGGAGCCCTCGGCCAGAAGTTGCAGGGTCAGGAGCTTGTCGGGGAAGGATCCTGATGGCTGCGTCTGCACGGTACGACGTGTGCGTGCTCGGGTCGTTCATGAAGGACCTCGTCGCGAGCGCCGAACGAAGGCCGCTGCCCGGCGAGACCCTGCACGGCACCGGCTTCGCGGAGTTCCTCGGCGGCAAGGGCGTCAACCAGGCGATCGCTGCGGCCCGGATGGGCGCCCGCACCGCGATCGTCGGCACCGTCGGCGACGACCGGTACGGCGAGGAGTTCTTGGACTTGCTGACCTCGGACGGCGTCGAGACCGGCTGGGTGGTGCGTCACCCGGAGCTCGGTACCGGGGTGGGATTGCCGCTGGTACTGCCCGACGGCAGCAACTCGATCGTCATCGTCTCGCGCGCCAATGCCGCCATCACCGCGGCAGACGTGGAAGCTGCCGCCGAGGTGCTGACGGCGAGCGCCGTACTGAGTGTGCAACTGGAGTTGCCGGTCGCAGCAAGCCGGGCTGCGCTGCGACTGGCCTCGGAGGCCGGCGCGACCACGATCCTGACCCCGGCACCGGTTGGTCCGGTGGATCCGGCGCTGGCCGCGTTCGTCGACATCTTGGTGCCGAACGAGGTGGAGGCCGCCGCGTTGACCGGTCTGGACTGCGACGACGAGTCCCAACTGCCCGCGATCGCCCGGCGGCTGAGCGACCAGTGGGACCTGCGCGGCTGCGTCATCACCCTCGGCTCCCGCGGCGCCTTCATACTGGACCGGTCCGGTTCTTCTTCCGCGGAGCTCCGGGTGGCGGCACATCAGGTGGAGACGATCGACACCGTGGGCGCCGGCGACGCGTTCTGCGGCTCACTCGCGGCGTCACTCGCGGCCGGGGCGCTGCTGCCGGACGCGGTCCGGCTGGCGAACGCGGCCGGTGCCCTCTCGACCACTGTCAGCGGCGCCGCCGCGTCGGCCCCCGACCGCTCCGCGGCCCTCGCCCTGTTGAACGGATCCGACCCGCAGCCAGCCGACCGGTCGCCGTTCCCCGTCGGACCGCCCCCAGCGTGAGATTCTGGTGCTGTCCGGGCGGAGCCAGGCCTAAAACGGGGAGTGAGCATGACCACGATCTACGACGTCGCGCGAAGATCTGGCGTGTCGCCGGCGACCGTGTCCCGAGTCCTCAGCGGGCGCCGCAACGTCGATCCGGAGCTCTCCGACAAGGTCCGCGCCGCGGTCGCCGAACTGGGTTACCGGCCCAACGGCGTGGCGCGGAACCTACGCCGCGCCAGTACGAATCTGTGGGCCGTGGTCATCTCCGACATCGAGAACCCGTTCTTCACCTCGCTGGTGCGCGGGCTCGAGGATGTCGCCCAGACAGAGGGCTACCACGTGGTGCTCTGTAACAGCGACGAGGACCCGACCAAGGAGGCTGCGTACGCGTCGGCTGTGCTGACCGAGCAGATGGCCGGCGTGGTCGTCTCCCCCTCCAGCTCACCGGACGGGGTTATGCAACTGCACGAGGCCCGGACCCCGATGGTGCTGATCGACCGCCGGGTGGAGGGCGTCGAGGCCGACACCGTGCTGGTGGACAACGAGCACGGCGCTGCCGAAGGAGTCAGGCACCTGATCGAGGGCGGCTACAGCCGGATCGCCTGCATCACCGGACCACGGCGCGTCAGTACGGCGATGGACCGGCTGGCGGGTTACCGCGCCGCCCTGCGGACAGCCGGGATCCGTTACCAGAAGGACCTGGTCCGGTACGCCGACTTCCGCGAGGCGGGTGGCTATGCCGCGATGGAGAGCCTGCTGGACCAGCCGGAACCACCCGAGGCGCTCTTCGTGGCGAACAACCTGATGACGGTGGGCGCGCTGGAATGCCTGGCGAAGCGCGGCCGGCGGGCGCCGGATGACATCGCCGTGGTCGGGTTCGACGACATCCCCTGGGCCGATCTGGTGGTTCCCAGTCTCACCACCGTTGCCCAGCCGACGTACGAGCTGGGCCGCACCGCGGGGCTGCTGCTGAAGGACCGCATCGCCACCCCGGGCCGTCCACCGTCAACGGTCACGCTGCGCACCGAACTGCATGTACGCGCCACCTCGGCGCCGCGGAAGGCTTGATCCTCCGACCGCGTTGCGGGGGTCGAAGCGCGGGACCCGTCCGGGAGGTACAGCCTCTACGTCCGCTCGCTCTACGTCCGCCCGCCCCCGGCATCAGGGTCATCCATCACATGCCAGCCGCATCCGTCGGTCCAGTATGACGACGCCAGCAGCTCACTCCAGAGACGCACGCACCTAATGCGGCGGCGGTGGCGGTGTGTTCCCCGCACGAACCCACTCGACAAACGTGCGCGCAGTGTCGTCCGGCGTACGAAGCCCGAGTCCTGCAGCCAGCGCCCGGCTGTTGTCCAGCCGAAACGTGCCGTCGTTGCTGCCGTCACGAGCCAGCCCGAACCTGTCCACGACCGGATCCCAGTCCACCGGCAATGGGTACGGCACGACCGACTGCCAGACGTCGAGCAATTCCCCCATGGTCAGCACCGAGCGTGGCCCCACCGCATTGAACGGACCACCCAAGCCCTCCACCGTCACGCGCAGCAGGAAGTCGGCCAGATCCCGAGCATCGAGGTACTGGATCGGCTGGTCCGGACGGGCCGCACATTCCAGCGTCTTGCCCGCGGCCAGCGCGACTCCCCAGTTGCCGAAGTCCGGGCTGTACGGGCCGATCACGAAGCCCGAGCGGAGCGCCGCCGCCCGAGACCCGAAAACCTCGGTCAGCAACTGCTCACACCGA
Source organism: Kribbellaceae bacterium (assembly GCA_033851195.1). Lineage (GTDB taxonomy): Bacteria > Actinomycetota > Actinomycetes > Propionibacteriales > Kribbellaceae > Kribbella. The sequence continues at coordinate 9,712 of JAWWOY010000053.1, forward strand.
ACCTTCGATGGGCCGTACACGTCCATGCTGAAGACGTCCTCGGGAGCTCCTTCGGGCCAAAGCAGCAACGGTGCGTCCTCGGTCATGCCCGGCGTGACCTTGCTTGCGTAGACCGCGATCGACGACATGAACGTGTAATGCCCGACCCGATCGCGCAACAGCTCAGCACTACGCCGGACGTCGCTGAGCAGGAAGCCGGACATGTCGACCACGGCATCCCACTCCCCTGTCGCGAGAGCATCCGGCGCGGCTCGCTCCCCGATCAGCCGAGCCGCGGCGGGATAGGCATCAGGGGCGGTGAGACCTCGGTTGAACAGGGTGATCTCATGGCCGTCCCGGAACGCGGCTTCGACCAGGTGCCGGCCCAGGTTCTTCGTGCCGCCGAGGATCAGCAACCTCATCGCAGTTCTCCTGTCAGGTCGGCCAGGTCGATCAGCAGGCCGTCGATCCAGTCCTTCGACGGCGGTACGGTCCGCAGCCCTTCCTCGACGATCCAGCAGAGCGCCAGCAAGCTGAAGCACACGCCGCCCAGCACGAGTTGCCGGCGTACCAGGGCGGGATCGGCGCCGACGGCATCGATGTAGTAGGCGACGATCGGATCCGTCGCGAATCCGCCTGTCCGAGCGTCCCGGAGCAACGTATGCAGGTCGCCGAGATGCGGAGCACGGTACGCCGCCGGCCAGTCGACCGCGGTCCACCTCATCCCGTTGGTCACCAGGTTCTTCGGTACGAAGTCACCATGTACGACGGCCAGCGGCACGGCTCGGTGGAGCTCAGCCAGTGCGGGCGCGGCCAGGTCCACGGCGCGATCGAGCCCGGCAGTGCAGCTAGCGCCGGACAACGGCTGAACGACGACGCCCGCGAGGCCGAGGCGGATTCGCTCCACCAGATCGAGCAGGCGGTCGGGCCCGAAGTCGGTGACACCTGCAACCGGCTTGGAGCGCAACTCCACCAGTAGTTCGGTTGCGGCCAGAAGGCCTTCCAGGCTGGGATCCTGCTCCAACGTCACCCCGCCGACGTCGGCCAACACCAAGATGACCGCATCCTCGAGCCGTTCGAGGTGGAGTAGTTCCGGCGCGGGCAGATCGAGTGGCCGGACCAGTTGCTCATAGGCATCGGCCTCGGCCTGCTGGGTGTCGCTGCCACGCTTCACGATCACGCTGCCCGATCCGGAGGAAAGCCGCCACACCTCTGACGAACCCCACTGCCGCAGCAGGTCACCAGTCAGCTCGTCCGTCGACGCTACGTCGGTTGCCGCGAGTACCGGTCCCGCCACCGACTCCAGCCAGCCGGGCAGCAGCGGGCGCGCAGGCATACGGCAGGCTCCTTCAACACAGTGGCGGCCAACCAGTAGAGCACGCCACCACCAGCCCGCGCCTCCGCATTACCACCCGCCTGACCGCGAGGAAGGTCCGAGGAAGGTCCGAGGAAGGTCCGATGAAAGTCATGGCATGCAGGCGGCCAGTATGCGGTCGACGATCCGATCCGCGACTGCGTCAGGGTCGAGATCGCTGACGATGCGATGCGGCCCTTCCGCCTCCGGAATGAACCTGGTGACACCTTCCTCAGGACCGTCCGACACGACGCTGATCCGACCACTGCGGAACTCGAAGAGCCCCGGCTCGACCAACATCAGCACCGCCGCCGGGTCATGCGGAACGTTGAAGTCCTTCTCGGTGAATTTCCAGAACTGCCTCATCTCAGCCGCCAGCAGCTGCCCGAGCTCCCCAGCGGCAGCCACCCGCTCGACAACGGACTCGCCGAGCTGGATCCTGGTGGTCTGCTCCAGCCCGATCACGGTCGTCGGCAATCCCGCCTCGAACACCACCGACGCCGCAGCGACATCGCAGCGGATGTTGTGCTCGGCCCGGTCCTCGGCGAAGCTGCCACCCATCAAGAAGAGTTCCCGGACCACTCGATCGGGCCGCTCGAGGGCTTCGGCCAGGTTCGTCAGTGGACCGATGGCGATCACCCGGGGCGCCGCCGCGAGCACCTCGGCAGCGTCGTACTCGGTGCTCACCGGCTCGTGCTCGAGACCGTCCAGCAAGGCGCCTTCATGCCCGGGCCACCAGACCGGACGGCCCGAGCGGGGCTCGGTGCGTCCGGGCACCACCGGCCCGGTTGAGCGTCCGGCGACCACCGCCACCCGGCTGACCATCCGGGCCCGCAGGAGCGTGTCGCCGTACACGGTGGTGACGCCGGCGAGCCTCAGCTCCGGGGAGCCGAACAAGGTGGCGAGCGCGAGGACATCGTCGACATCACTACCTATATCGGTGTCGAGCACCACCGGAACAGAGTCCTGCACAGTCACCATCTCCTCACATCGGCCACTGCTGGCAGTCTCCCACCCGTCTGGCAGGCTTTGGGTATGACTGACATCGCCGCCACTCGCGCCTGGGGCTTCGGCCTCGCCACTGTCACCAAGTCGGGCACCGTGCTGGACGTCTGGTACCCGGCGCCCGAGCTGGGCGAGGCGCCGGCGGAGGCCAAGGCACCGGCCGCGCTGATCGCTGCCGAGGGCAATGACGAGTTGCGTCAGGTACGCCGGACCGTGGTCAAGGCGCAGATCACCCTGGATCAGGCGCCGGCCGGGACCGAGGACGCGTACCTGCGGCTGCACCTGCTGTCGCACCGGCTGGTCCGGCCGCACGGCCTGAACCTGGACGGCATCTTCGGTGCGCTGCCGAACAACGCCTGGACCTCGCACGGACCGGTACCGGTCGAGCAGGTCGAGCAGGTCCGGCTCCGGGCCCGCGCCGCCGGGTTGCACCTGGCCGTGACGAGTGTGGACAAGTTCCCGCGCATGACCGACTACGTCGTACCGAGTGGGGTGCGGATCGGGGATGCGGACCGGGTCCGGCTCGGGGCACATCTGGCCGAGGGCACCACGGTGATGCACGAGGGCTTCGTGAACTTCAACGCCGGCACGCTGGGTACCTCGATGGTGGAGGGCCGGATCGTCGCCGGCGTAGTGGTGGACGACGGTAGCGACATCGGCGCGGGCGCCTCGATCATGGGAACGCTGTCAGGCGGCGGCAAGTCGGTCATCTCGATCGGCAAGCGCTGCCTGCTCGGCGCCAACGGCGGCACCGGCATCTCGCTCGGCGACGACTGCGTGGTCGAGGCGGGCCTCTACCTCACCGCCGGCACCAAGGTCACCTTGCCCGACGGCTCCGTGGTGAAGGCGCGGGACCTGTCCGGCCAGCCCGGGCTGCTGTACCTGCGCAACTCCGTCAACGGTGCCGTCGAGGCCCGGCCACGCCAGGGTGAGGGCATCACCCTGAACGAGGCGCTGCACGCCAACGCGTGACTCAGGACATGGGGCCGGCGGAACCGGGCGACCAGTCCTGCGCGTTGGGGCCGGTATGGCACTGAGGCGCGGGGTTGTCGTAGCGACAGGTGCATTGACCGTGCTCGTGCTCGCCGTCGGCTTCGGCGTGCACTGGCTGAGCGGCAAGAGCATCGGCCCGCTGCTGCCACCTCCCGAGCAGTGCGAGGCCACGGTCAACGGCAACACCGTCGTACTCGATCTGGACCAGGCCCAGTCCGCGGCGATCATCGCCGGCGTCGCAGTACGCCGTGGTCTGCCGGCCCGGGCCGTCACGATCGCCTTGGCGACGGCCTACCAGGAGTCCAATCTGCACAATCTGGACCATGGGGACCGGGACTCGCTCGGACTGTTCCAGCAGCGGCCCTCGATGGGCTGGGGAACGGCCGCTCAGGTCCAGGATCCCCACTACGCGGCCGGGAGGTTCTACGACGCGCTGCTGAAGGTGAAGAACTATCAGAAGCTCGCCATCACCGTCGCCGCTGACAAGGTCCAGCGCAGCGCCTTCCCCAGCGCGTACGCCGACCACGAGGCCGACGCCCGGGTGCTGGCCTCAGCGCTGACCGGGCAGTCCAAGGCGGCGTTCAGTTGTGTCGTCAACAACAAGTCGCTCCCGATCCAGAAGGTTGGCGCCAACGGCCTGACGCCGCGGGCCGACGCGGTTCGCAAGGACCTGCTGAAGACGTTCGGCAAGCTCTCGACCGGCGGCTACGCACCCGCCGGCGTGACGACCGGCCACATCGACGGCTCGGCGCACTATGAAGGCCGGGCGATCGACGTGTTCGTCAAGCCGATCTCGGCGCAGCACACGGTCAAGGGCTGGGCGCTGGCGCAGTACCTGGTCGCCCAGGCCAACCGGCTCGGCATCCGTACCGTGATCTTCAGCGACCGGATCTGGACGTCCGGAGCTGGCTCGGACAGCGGCTGGGGGGCCTACAAAGCACCGCAGCGTGCCGGGAATCCCGACACGCTGCGTCACTTGGACCACGTCCACGTGGACGTGGCTGCGCAGTAGCTACCTGCTACTCGTCGTGCTCCTGCGGGGGCAGGGCCTCGATCAGCGGGTGGTCCTTGTCGATCTTGCCGAGCTTCGACGCGCCCCCGGGCGAGCCGAGGTCGTTGAAGAAGTCGACGTTCGCGGTGTAGTAGTCCTTCCACTGCTCCGGAACGTCGTCCTCGTAGTAGATGGCCTCCACCGGGCAGACCGGCTCGCAAGCACCGCAGTCGACGCACTCATCCGGATGGATGTAAAGCATCCGGTTGCCCTCGTAGATGCAGTCGACGGGACACTCCTCGACACAGGCGAGGTCCTTGAGGTCAACACACGGCTGCGCGATGACGTAGGTCACTGGTACTCCTCCTATGGCCAGCAGACGCAGCGACTGATGCTGCGATGCGGTGTTGCCGATGCTTCGGTTGTTGCAGGTTCCTAGTATCACGGTAGTACGCCGTCTACTGTGCCAGGAGTCCGCATCGTGTCAGGCCTCAGTGCCCGTGATATCGGCCACCGTGTCGTGGTCCGGTACCGCCTCACCGACGACCCGGACGGCCATGGTTTCACGGATGTGATCGGTGTCCTGCAGTCCCTGGATGCCGACTCCCTGGTGGTCCGGCACGCCGACAGCAGCCTGCACCGGGTCCGGTCGGCCGACGTCGCCGCTGCCAAGCCGATCCCGCCGGTGCCGCTGCGCCGGGTTGATCTGGACCAGTTGTTCCTCACCACCGCCCTCGGCCGCCCCGCCGTCGAGACCCAGTACGTCGGTGAGTGGTTGCTGCGGGCATCGTCGGGCTGGACCGGCCGGGCGAACTCGGTGCTGCCGGCCGGAGACCCCGGGATGGGGATCACCGAGGCGTTGAAGACGGTCGAGGCCTTCTACCAGGAGCGTGACCTGCCACCGCTGGCCCTGGTCCGGCTGGAGAGCCCGATCGCGGAAGAGTTCCGCCGGCACGGGTGGGCCGACGCTCGGCCCGAGCAGGCCGACGTACTGGTGCTGCACACGTCGCTGGACCTGGTCAACGCCGAGCCGGCGTACGACGTGCAGGTCAGTGAGCAGCCGGATGACGCCTGGTACGCCGCAGCCTTCGATGGCGAGCCACCCGCCCCGGCCCGGCTGGTGATGGAGGGAGCACCGCGCGCCGCGTTCGCCACCATCCACCTGGACGGCCGGGTCGTGGCTGTCAGCCGTGGCTCGATGACGGGCCACTGGGTCGGGGTGGACGGCGTCCGGGTAGACGCGGCCTACCGCCGCCGCGGGCTCGCTACCGCGCTACTCCAGGGCCTGACCCGCTGGGCCGGCCGTCAGGGTGGTCGGCGTAGCTACCTGGAGGTGGTCGAGGACAACGCCCCCGCTCTCACCACCTACCGCAACCTCGGCTACGCCACCGCCTACAAGTACCGATACCTCACCGTCAGGCGCTAGCGTCCCCGGGGCTTTCGGTTGTGGCATCGCACAGTCAGGCCGCTCGATTGGGACCCGGAGCTCTCTTGAGCCTCGAAGAGCAACTTGCGATTACTCACGTACGGTCAGCGATCCGCCAATGGATAGGGACACCAAAGCCGTCACGCAAGGTGACGATGAAGGTCCGCAACTCGGCCATGCCGACATTGAGGTTCCGCCTGTAGCTGCGCAACAAGCCAGCCTCGATGAACTCCGCCCAGGTGAGAGGCGCGCGGCCGCCCTTGGCCTCAGGCCGGATCACCGGCTTGTAAGTCCTCAGTCCCCACCTCCCGCCTTCAAGCCAATAGTTGAGGGTTCCCTGAGGCACACGAAGCAAGCGGGCCGACAGGTGAGGTCAGGGGTCGGTAGGGTCGAGCGCATGGCTGATCTGGTGCGTCCGCCGTACGCGGGTGACTTCGAGGGAACGGTGCGGGTCGAGTACAAGCCGCACCCGGACGACGGTGTGGCCGATCCAGGCGAGATCGTCTGGACCTGGGTGCCGTTCGAGGAGGACTACCACCGGGGCAAGGACCGGCCGGTCCTGGTGGTCGGCTCGGACGGTCCATTGCTGCTGGCACTGATCCTGACCAGCAAGGACCACGACCGCGACGCAGCCGACGAGGCCCGCTACGGCCGGGTCTGGATGGACGTCGGCAGCGGCCCCTGGGACGCCGAGCACCGGCCCAGCGAGGTCCGGCTGGACCGCGTGCTGCGGATCGACCCGCAGCAGGTCCGCCGGGAGGGCGCGGTGATCGGCGAGGAGCTGTTCAACCAGATTGCCGCGCAACTGCACACCTTGCACCGCGCCTGACGAGTCAGCTCAGCCGGGTGGTCCGGGTAGCAGGTGGCGTCGGCTAGCCGCGCGGCGGCGGGGGCGGCGTGGTCGTGGTGCCCGGCTTCGGGCCGCAGCGGATGTCGTCCGCAGCGTTGTAGTTCGTGGTGAAGCTTTCCGTCTTCACCCGCTGGCCGTTCTTGGCGAAGTACCGGTAGATCTTGATGTCGAACCCGCCGGAAGGCGCCTGCGTCCGGCAGCCGGCCTCGGTGTTGTAGACCACCGAGGGGGCGCGGAAGTTGTACCGCGCGGAGGCGCCGGCGGTGATGTCCCAGACCTTGGTGCCCCAGATCTTCACCGTCAGGCTGCCCTGGCTGCCCGGCGTGGAGGCCGTGAAGATGGTCTGCACGAAGATCCCGTGGCCGGAGTCGTTGAGGAACTTCAGGTCGACCGACGGCCAGGCCACGGTCGCCTCCCGGCCCTCCGGGTAGCGGCTGATGTAGACGCTGTGCGCCTTGTGCTGAACGTCTTTGAGTCCGGCGAAGAAGGCCGCGTTGAAGGTCGTAGTGGCCGACTGCGAGACGCCGCCGCCGAGGTCCAGCACGAACTTGCCGCCGCTGATGATGTTGCCGTCGGTGAAGCCGTTCTCCCGGGTGCGCTCGCCGACCACCTTGTTCAGGCTGAACGTCTCGCCCGGCTTCAGCAGCGTGCCGTTGATCCTGCGGGCGGCCGTGCCGATATTGGTGTTGCGGTAAGCGGCGTGCGGGAAGTGGGTGGTGAACTGGCCCATCACCTCCTTCACCCCCAGCGCCTGGGCGGCCGCGGTGGTGACCTTCGCGTGCGACTGGGTCAGTCCGACCGACGCCTTCCGCTCACTTTGGGGCTTCGGCAGGATCGAAAGGATCGCCGGCACCACCTTGTCGCGGGCAACGACCATGCCGTCGACCGCCGGGACCACCTTCGGCTTGCCGGCGACGATCTGGATGGTCGCGTCCTTCGGCAGTGTCTCCAGGCCCTTGAAGCGCTGGTTGAACAGCGGCTCCAGCTTGGCTGCGTCCAGGCTCGGCGTGAAGGAGCCGTCCTTCGCGACCAGTTTGAGCGCCGGGGCGAGTTCGGCCGGCTGCAGGTTCACGCCCTTGTCGCCCACGGTCAGCCGGATCGGCCCGGACATGGCGGGCTCGGCGTACTCCTTCATGGCCTTGTCGATGGCCTCGGTGCCGGCCCCCGGCTTGGACACGCTGACCGGCAGGTCGACCGGGTTGCCGTCGGAAGGGTAGCCGGCGACGAGCGTCCCAGCCGCCTGGTCGGTGTCCAGTGACAGGCCCTCGGCGGGCTGGTGCTGGACCGCCTTGGTGTTCACAAAGGTGATGCTGCCCTCGGTGGCCGGCCGGTTCACCTGGTTCGTGAGCCGGTCGGCGACCGACTTCAGCTTGTCCGGATCAGTCTTGACCGCCGGTTTGACCGCGTCGCCGCCGGTCAGCGATTGCCACATCCGGGCCGGGTTCAGGCTGCGCCCAGCACCCGCCGCCTTGATGGTCGCATCGACGTCGAGGCTGAGCCCCGCGTCGGCCGGCTTGACCTGGTACGTCGAGTCGCCCGCCTTGAGCTTGATCGGCAGGTTGAGCCGGTCCTTGACCCCGGCCTCCAGCTTGGCCCTCGCATCGGCCTCGGACAGGCCGCCGAGTGGGATACCGAGCACGGTGGTGTCCCCTGGCACCTTGTCACCGATGAAGGCGAAGGCCGCGCCGTACCCGACCACGAGCACTCCAAGGCCCGCCGCGGCGATGATCCCCGCGAGCTGCTTTCTCCCCACCGGACAGAGTCCTCCTGCTCGAACCAGATGACAGCAACGGCACATCGTACGGGAGCGAGGAGCTCATCTGCCCCTGAGTTCCCGGTAATGCCCCGAGTAGTAGACCAAGGCCGCAGGGTCATCCGACTCGTCGGCGCCCACGCTGAGCACCTCGCCGACCACGATCGTGTGGTCGCCCCCGTCATACGTCGCCCAGGTCCGGCACTCCAGCCACGAGAGCGCGCCCACGACCAGGGGGCAGCCCGTCTTCGGCCCGGGCACCGTCTCCACTCCGTCGAACTGGCTGTGCAGGTCCCGGCCGGACTTGGCGAAGCGTTCCGCGACCGGCCGGTGTGCGGCCGCGAGCACCGACACGGCCCAGTACCCGCACTCCTGGACGGCGGCGTGCATCCGGACCCCCTGGTCGACGCACACGAGCACCAGCGGTGGATCCAGCGAGACAGAGGTGAAGGCGTTCGCCGTCATCGCATGCGCGACCCCGCCCTGCAGGGTGCTCATGATGGTGATGCCGGATGCGAACCGGCTCATCGCCATACGGAAGGCCGCGGGTTCGATGCTGCCGCCGGGTTCCGTCACACCCACCAGCCTATGCCGCCACAGCCGACCGGCCACTACCCATTGCGGCTCTCACCTCACCCGGCCAACGATTCTAAAGCCCGGCGAAGAGGTCGTGTTCCAGACCGTCCGGACCTGCGGTGTGGGTGCCCTTGACCAGGCGGTACGCCTCGCTGCCCCAGATCTCATTGCCGTTGTTGTTCGAGAGCGCGAAGAACGGCCCGTCGAGGGTGATCTGGGTGGCGTGCGCCTTCATCGCCGACATTTTCTGGTCGATGAACCCCGCACCCTCGATCACGCAACTGATGAACCGGTCCGGCGTGACGAACGGCCCGAGCGGCCCGTCGGGGTCCATCCCCTCGAAGGTGGTGGTGTCGCCGGATTCGCGCAGCCGGCGCAGGCTCTCGCGCATGCCCGACTCGGCCATCGCCATCCAGTAGACCTTGGGAATGTCCCACGCCGCGCCAAGATCCTCCCGGTACGACGGTGCCGCGGCCAGGGCGGCCGCATAAGTGGCGACCCGATGCGCCTGGACGTGGTCCGGATGGCCGTAGTTGCCGTACTGGTCATACGTCACCAGGACCTG
>JAWWOY010000058.1:0-4405 GCA_033851195.1 Kribbellaceae bacterium
GATACGTTGAACTCGGTGCTTGCGCGGAGGGCAGCGAGGCCTCGGCTTGTGTGCTGCTTGACCGATCCCACCGAGCAACCGAGCATCTCGGCGACGGCCTGCTCGGACATATCCTCGGAGAACCGCAGGTAGACGGCAGCACGTTGACGCGGACTGAGCCTCGTCATTGCTTGGTGCAGTGCGAGGCGGTCGTCGACGCGGCCGGTGCCGGAGCTCGTCGAGGTCTCCGGCGGGCTGTCGGTGGGGTGCTCGCCGGTCCACCGCCGACGGCGGCCGGACAGGAACGTGGTGGTCACGATCCGCCGCAGATAGCCTTCCGGACTCTCGTCGTACACCTTCTTCCAGCGGAACCAGAGCTTGGTGAAGGCCTCCTGGGCGAGGTCCTCCGCCTTTTGGTGATCGAGAGTCAACGCATAGGCGAGTCGTGCGGTAGTGGTCCAGCGGGCCCGGACGAAGGCGTCGAATCCCTCGTCGGCCGTCGGGTCGTCTCTCATCGGCATCCCTTCCTCACTCCCAGAACGCGTCGAGCGACTCCCCAGGTTGACACCGATCCGTCGTCTTGTGCACGAGGTGGGGGAGCGCGGCTTCGGGAAGGAGCCGAGGTTCTGCTGTGGGGCGACAGCCGGGCGCTGCTACCCCAAGGTGTCCTCGGGTTCTTCGTCCGGCTGTACGAAGTCGGGGTCGCCACCCTCGTCGCCGGAGCGAGCACCGGCCTGGGCCAGATGAGACACCGACTCGAGCTCGGCCAGGACCGACTGGTGCTGGTCCACGCAGAGCACCACCAGATCGCCCGGGTTGGACCGGACGAGCGCGCGCCGCACCGCGGTCAGCTCGTCCAGCACAGCCTCGACCTGGCGGCAGCGGGCGCCAGCGTCCATCGCGGCGCGAACGCCCTCCGTGATCAGCTCGGCCGACTCGCCCTTCTTCCGGCCGCGGAGCCGGACGTCCTCGCGGACCACGACCACGTCGAAGTGCTGTGCGGCGACCTCGCCGAGCTCACGCATGTCGTCGTCGCGCCGGTCGCCGGCGGTGGCGATCACCCCGATCCGTGAGGCCCGGCCAAGATCCGAGGAGGCACCGAGGCTCTCGCCCAGCTTGTCCACGAAGTCGCCGAGCATCCGCATCGCGGGCGCGTTGTGGCAGTAGTCGACGATCACGGTCCGCCCGTCGACCGCAATCTCGTTCAGCCGCCCGGGCGACAGGTAGTACGACGTCGAGAACGTGCGTAGACCCTGCCGGATGTCGTGCAGCGGAGCCCCGGCCGCGAAGGCCGCCGCGGCCGCCGCCATCGAGTTCTGCACGTTCATCATCGCCCGGCCGCCGAACGTTGCCGGTAGCAAGTGGGTCCAGGCGAGCTGCATGGAACGCCGCCCGTGCTTCACCACGATCATGTCGCCCAGCTCGGACCGATCCAGTACGACGGCCCGCCCGCCGCGCCGGCAATGCCCTTCGATGTAGTCGCGGACCTCGCTCCCGGGCTCGGCGATGCTGAACCACACCACGTCGCCGGAGCACTTCCGCCGCATCTTGCGAACCAGCGGATCGTCGGCATTGAGCACGGCGAACCCGTGCCGCGGCACAGCTTCGACCAGCACGGCCTTCACGTCGGCGAGTTGCTCGAGTGTGTCGACCCCTCGCAGGCCAAGGTGGTCCGGCTGCACATTGAGCACCACCGCCACGTCGTTGCGCTCGTACCCGAGGCCCTCCCGCAGGATGCCGCCGCGGGCCACCTCGAACACAGCGAAGTCCACCCGCGGGTTCTGCAGCACCATCCGCGCCGACTTCGGCCCGGACGCGTCGGAGCGGATCACCAGCCGTTCGTCGATCACGATGCCGTCGGTCGAGGTCATCCCGACCTTGCGGCCGATCCCCTTGAAGATATGGCTGATCATCCGCGCGGTGGTGGTCTTGCCGTTGGTCCCGGTGACCGCGACGATCGGGATCCGGCTGGTCGCGCCGGGTGGGAACAGCATGTCCACCACCGGTTTCGCGATGTACTGCGGCTCGCCGATGGTCGGATTGGTGTGCATCCGGAAGCCCGGTGCGGCGTTCACCTCGCAGATCGCGCCGCCGGTCTCGCGGACCGGCTGGGTGATGTCGGGACAGATGAAGTCGATGCCGGCGATGTCCAGCCCGATCATCCGGGCCGCCTCCTCGGCGATCTCGACGTTCTCCGGATGCGCCTCGAAGGTGCGGTCGATCGAGATACCACCGGTGGACATGTTGCCGGTGAGGGTCAGCTTCACCATCACGTCCTCGGGTGGTACGTCGTCCAGCTCGAAGCCCTGGCTCCGGACCAGCTCGCGCGCCGCCGCGTTCACCGTGATCCGGGTGAGGATCTTCTCGTGGCCGACGCCGCGCCGTGGGTCTGCATTGGTGATGTCCACCAGTTCGGCCACGGTGTGCTTGCCGTCCCCGACCACATGGGCCGGCACCCGCTCGGCAATGGCCTCCATCCGGCCGTTGATGATCAGGCAGCGATAGTCCTTGCCGGTGACGAAGTTCTCCACGATCACCGAGCCCCGCCGGGACTGCTCGGCCGCGATCGGGAAGGCCTCGCGGACTTCATCGGCGTCCTGCAGGTTCAGGCAGACGCCGCGGCCGTGGTTGCCGTCGAGCGGCTTGCAGACCACGGGGTAGCCGATCTTGTTGGCGACACTCACCGCCTCCTCGACCGTACGGACCGAGTCCGACCGCGGCACCGGCAGACCTGCTGACGCCAACAGCCGGGTGGTCAGGTCCTTGTCGCCGGCCACGTCCACCGCGATCGATCCGGTCTCGGACGTCATGGTGGCCCGGATCCGCTTGGCGTGCACGCCCTGCCCGAGCTGCACCAGGCTGAACTTGTTCAGCCGGATCCAGGGGATGTCGCGCGACATTGCCTCGTCCACGATCGCCTGGGTGGACGGCCCGAAGGCGGTCCGCTCGGCCTGCTTGATGAACCGCTCGAGCTCGGTGGTGAAGTCGAACTCGGGCTCGGGCTGGACCAGATGATTCACGAACCGTACGGCGAGTTCGCCTGCGGCCAGGCCGACCGACTCGTCGGCGTACGCGTAGATGATGTTGTAGCGGCCCGGCATGCCCTTGACCTGACGGGTCTTGCCGCGCCGCAGGTCGTGGCCGGCCTCCTGCTGCAGTTGGAGGGAGACGTGCTCGGCGATGTGCCCGAGCCAGGTGCCCTCCTGCAGCCGCTCGATGAAGCCGCCGCGTCTGCCCCGGGAGCAGTGATGCTGATCCAGCCTGGGGAGATAGTTCAGCAGCTTCTCGGTGAACCCGTCGATGGTGTTGGAGGGGAAGTGCTCCAGCGAACCAAGGTCGACCACCAGATGGATGGCCGGGTCGTAGCTCCAGATGTTCGGACCACGGAAGACGCGGGTCTCGATGATCTTCAGGTCCGGGCTGGGGGTGCCCTGGGTCTGGGTCGGGGAGTCTTCAGTCATACCGTCCCACTGTCTGGTCGTGGCTCGGAATCGGTCGTGCCGGCTGAGGAACTGGCTGGCAACTTGGCGCCGGCCTTGGTCGGTGTCGTACGGCGGCCGGCGGCGCGGCGCTTCCGTTCGGCGTAGTAGGCGGGTGACACCCCCTCGGCGGCGATCTCGTCGGCCAGCGCGCGGAGGTCGGCCTCGGCCGCCTGGATCTCGGCCAGCTCCGCGGCCGGTGGCTGCGGCCCGTAGGACAGCAGCGCGCGCGCCTTGAGGTCGAAGGTCGAAGTTGCGGGCAGCACGTGCAGCACGACACCGGAGGCGAGGAGCGTCTCGGAACCCTTCGCGTAGTGCGCGTTGGAGGTGATCCGGCTGCCGTCGAAGATCGTCACCGCGCCACGACCTACCACCTCCAGATGAGTGCCGCGCACGACCGCGGCGGTGTCCTCGTCGACTCCGATGCCCAGCAGCGCGGGGGATTGCGCAACCAGCGACAGCAATCGGCCGTACCGGTTCCGCTGGGCGAAATGCTGGTCCACGATCGCGCCCTGGACCAGGCCGAGCCCACCCGCCAACTGGCTCATCCGTTGCCGCGGGGTGGCACCCGAGCGTCCGAACGCGATCATGTGCTCCGCCAGGATACTCGCGCCGGCCGAAGTACCACCGACGGTCGCGCCGCGGGCATGGGCCGCGGTGACCGCCCGCCCGAACGCCGTACCGGAGACCACGCTGCTCAGCTTCAACTGGTTACCGCCGGTCATGAAGATGCCGGTCGCCTCGTCCAACGGCTCGAGGAACGCCGGGTCATTGGCGTCCTCCCGGGTCTCCGGGCGAACCCCGACCACACTGGCAGCACCGAGCGCGGCGAACAGGGCCGAGTACACGTCGACCACGTCAGGCCCCAGCGCCGAGGCGGTCGGGATCACCACGATCCTGGCCTGGTGCCCGCCGGCCGAGTCGACGAACTCCTTCAGCACCATCCG
>JAWWOY010000074.1:0-8958 GCA_033851195.1 Kribbellaceae bacterium
ACGCAGGTTTTGCGTTGATCACCAAGCCAGTTCGGAACTACCTGCGACGAGATCGGATCCTGGCCTGGCAGGGGCCAACCACACTTCTGCTGCGACTGGCTGTTTGGCTTGGCCTGCTGGTGTTCGGCTACTGCCTCGTACTGCTGCCGCTGGTGCCTGGTGATGTCTCGCATTCGTTCATCGAGGCCGGCTCGTCCATGTTCACCCTCGGGTACTCGGTACCTACGAATACGACGAGCAGCGTCGTCGACTACGTTGCCGCCTTCACGGGATTGGTGGTAGTTGGCCTGCAGATCGGCTACCTACCCACCATGTACGCCGCGTTCAACCGGCGGGAGACTGAGGTGACGCTCCTGGTCTCGCGGGCCGGAGTGCCGGCCTGGGGACCGGAGATTCTGGCCCGCACTCGTTGGGGAATCTACGACGGCGACGCGCGCCCGGTGCTCAACGAGTTGTTCGACCAATGGGAACGCTGGTCTGCTGAGGTTGCCGAGTCACACACGACCTACCTCACGCTGGTGCGATTGCGCTCGCCGCGACCACTGTCACACTGGCTCACGTCCATTGTTGCGGTCATGGATGCCGCTGCGCTGCACCTTTCGGTCGCGCCGGACCTGGAGCCGAAGGTCGCCGCCCGGCTCTGCCTCCGGATGGGGTTCAGCGCGCTGCGGCAGATCGCGGCAGCGATGCGGCTCCCGGTCGATGAGGACCCAGACCCCGATGAGCCGAGTTCGGTGACGTACGAGGAGTTCTCGGCGGCCGTGGAGATGCTGCGGTCGGTGAACTACCCCATCGACGTATCAACCGAGGACGCGTGGCCCAACTTCAGGGGATGGCGGGTCAACTACGAGGCTGTCGCGTATGCACTGGCGTATGCGATCGACGCTCCTCCGGCGCCGTGGAGCGGAGCCCGTCGCTGGCACTCGGAACCGATCGGCCCACAGCGGCCTGTGACACGACAAGCCAGGGATGCGCGGCCACGAGCGACGCAGCACGACATCAGTGTCGCGACCGACAGACCTACAGGCGGATGGACTTCTTGTTCATGAACTCCTCGATGCCGGCCGGGCCGAGCTCCCGACCGATGCCGGAGCGCTTGATCCCGCCGAACGGCAGGTCGGCCTGCGATCCCCCGGCACTGTTCAGGTACACCATGCCCGCATCGATCTGGTCGGCGACGCGGCGTGCCCGTTCCGGATCGGTGCCGAACACGCTGGCGCCCAGCCCGAACGGAGAGTCGTTGGCGATCGCGATCGCCTCCTCCTCCGACTCCGCGCGGAACACCAGCACGACCGGGCCGAAGATCTCCTCGTAGTAGGCATCCATCTCAGGCGTCACGTCTGTCAGCACGGTGGCCTCCAGATACGCGCCCGGCCCGATCCGGTGCCCACCGGTGCGCAGCGTCGCGCCCTGCCGGACAGCGGTCTCGACCTGAGCGGCCACCTCGTCGGCCGCCGCTACCGACGCCAGCGGGGGCAGCTTCGTCTGGGGGTCTGCGGGGTCGCCTGGCAGGTAGTGCTCCGCGACGCGCTTGGTCAGCCGGTCGACGAACTCCTCGTAAATGTCAGCCAGCACGATCATCCGCTTCGGCGCGTTGCACGACTGCCCGCAGTTGCGCATCCGGGCCGTCGCGGTCACCTTGACCGTCTCGTCCATGTCGTCGGTGTCCAGCACGATCAGCGGGTCAGACCCGCCCAACTCGAGGACGGACTTCTTCAGGTTCTTGCCCGCCTCGGCCGCGACGGAGATGCCGGCTTGCTCGCTGCCGGTCAGCGACACCCCCTGGATCCGCGAGTCCGCAAGGATCGCCGGGATCTGCGAACTGGACGCGAAGGTGTTCACATACACGTCGTCGGGCACCCCGGCGTCGCGCAGTACCTGCTCGATCGCGGCCGCCGAGCGCGGGCAGATCGAGGCGTGCTTCAACAGGATCGTGTTGCCGAGCACCAGGTTGGGCGCCACGAATCTGGCGACCTGGTAGCAGGGGAAGTTCCACGGCATCACCCCGAGCAGCGCGCCGATCGGCCCCTTGGTGATGACCGCCTCGCCGCCCTTGATCGACACCGGCTCGTCCGCCAGCAGCGCCGGACCGTTGTCCGCGTAGTAGTTGAAGATGTCGACGACGATGCCGATCTCACCGCGGCCCTCGTTGATCCGCTTACCCATCTCCAGCGTCATGATCGCGGCAAGCTCGTCAGCCCGCTCGGCGAACAGGTCCGCCGCGCGCGACACGATCTTGGCCCGCTCGCTGACCGGTCGGCTCCGCCACGACGAGTACCCGCGATGGACACGATCGATCGCTGCCTGGACCTCCTCATCGGTCGCGTTCGGGACCTTCTCTATCAGTTCACCCGTAGCCGGGTTGGTGACTGTGTACATGGGGAACGAGCCCTCCGTTCTCTACGACAGTGCGCTCGGGCAAGGCTAGCTGGTTCGAGTACATACTGTATACACTGATTTCAGATTGTGCTCGCGGTTGCTGATAAATGGGACGAGTGGGCCGCCTGTCGATGACCGGGGTGACCGTCCCGGCTTCGTTGGCGCGGTTCGGCTCTCCGTCAGGGCTGATCGTTAGCCGCGATGATCGCGATCTCGTCCTCGGTCCACCTGCCTTTCGCGCCCGGCGCGGCAGCCAGGTAGTCAGCGATTCGGTCGCTGTCCCAGCCGTGGGCTTCGCGCAGGCCGGTCGACAGCCACCACAGGTACGTCGCGCTCGGTGCGGCGGGCTCGAGTTCGGTGACATCGCCATGGGTCACCGTGAACATCGGTACGCCGTCGCGCATCCCCAGCCGGGTGATCGTCTCGTAGCGGCCCGGTCCCATCGCGTGCACCGACTCGACGTCGACCAGCAATCCGGCCAGGTCCCGGGCGAACTCGCCACCCGGAGGTCGCCGCATCTCCTGTGCGGCGACGTCTCCAAGCTGGTCGATCGTCAGCAGATAAGCCCGGCAAGCCGCCCGGCCGGGAGCCGTCGCGTCGTAGAAGGCCATCCCGCCACCCCACGTCTTCGACTCGCCGGCGAAAACCAGGCCGCCCGGTACGTCGAGGCTGACGATGCGCTCGGGGTCTCGCTTGTCGCGGCAGCCGACGTACTCGCGCATCCCGCCGGCCGGACGGCCACCGGACAAGTAACAGCGGAAGCGCGCGAGGCTGAGGTTGGATCCGTACGCGACGTACCAGACTCGCTCCACGCAATCCCTTTCAGGTCGGCGACGGCCGTTCCTGGAGGGCCAGCCGGGCCTCCTCCAGCAGGATCCGCTCGGCGTCGCGGTAGCCGGGGACCTGTTCACGGCGAGGCCCATTCGAGTGTGCCGAAGATGCGCGGCGCATGCAATCGGATGATCTGTGCCGACTGGGAACAGGGAGGTAGAACACTCACTACCTGACCGATCGTGAGACGCTGTAACGGTGCGACTGCACGTGCTGCGCCCGTTGTTGCTCGGCCTCCTGCTTGGCTTGGCTGGGTGTAATGGCACGCAGTCGAAGCCTGGGCAGGAGCCAACCATGACCGCACCTGACAGCATCACTGTGACGAGTTCTGCGTTCCGGGATGGCCGGCCGATCCCAGCTCGCTTCGGCTGCGACGGCGCCAACGTCTCGCCCCCGCTGGCCTGGCAGGGAGTTCCACCGGCAGCGAAGGCCGTTGCCCTGGTCGTCGATGACCCGGACGCTCCGGGTGGCACGTTCGTCCACTGGGTATTGCTCGACCTCGCTCCCGGCACCGGCTCGCTCGCGGAGGGCTCGGTACCGGCCGGCGCCACGCAAGCGACCAACTCGGCAGGAAAAGCGACGTACTTCGGACCGTGTCCGCCGAGTGGTACCCACCACTACCGGTTCACCATCTATGCGTTGACCTCCGCCACGGGACTTCCGACCGGAGCGAATCTCAACCAGGCGCTCAAGGCGATCGACGCATCAACCATCGCCCGCGGCCGGCTTGTCGGCACCTACGCCCGCTGACACAGGCACCACCGTTGCGCGGCTGCGGGCTCAGACGCCGGGACCCGTTGCCGCAGGTGATCAGGTCAGTGCAGCGCAACCGTCAGCAGTAGCACGGATGGCTCCAGCGCCTCGAGGTCGTGCCGTTGCGGCGGCAGCGCGACCAGATCACTAGGTCCAAGCTCGGCTTGCGACTCGCCGGCGCGGAGCAGGACACGCCCTTGCAGGCACAGCACTGACGCGTCCCCGGGACTCTTGTGCTCACCCATTACCTGACCCGCCCCGAGCGCCACCAGCGTCTGCCGTAAGCGCGCACCCGACCTGCCGTACACCGTGACCGAGCTGCGCCCGCTCCCAGCCGTCGTGGCTCTGGCTAGCTGCTCAGCGGCCAGCGCGTTGATCGATGCGACCTCCATGCATCGATGGTCGCACGACGCCCGGCGGTGCACCGAGTGAGTACAGGTCGGACGCCGCTCCGATCTCCGCACCGCTGGCCCACCATCCCCTAAAGGATGGCGGTGCTGTCCGATGGTGCGACTGCCTCGGCGCCGGCCTCCTGTCCGGTCTCGTCCACCTCGATGCGGTCGGTCCAGCGCTGGTCCGGGTCGGGTTGCGGGATGGAAGCCAGCAGTAGCCGGGTGTACGGATGCGAGGGTTCGTGCATCACGGTCGCCACCGATCCACGCTCGACGATGTTGCCCTTGTTGATCACCATCACCTCACCGCCCAGGTAGTACACGGTCGAGAGATCGTGGGTGATGAACAGCGTCGTGATGCCGTGATCGCGCTGGAAGTCCAGCAGGATGTCCAGGAACAACTTGCGGATCTGCGCGTCCAGCATCGACACCGGCTCGTCGGCGATGACGAACGCCGGGCGGAGCATGTGGATCCGGGCGAGCATGATCCGCTGCCGCTGACCTCCGGACAGTTGGTGCGGATACCGCCCGAGCACCCGCTCAGGATCCAGGCTGACTGCTCGCAGCGACTCCTCGATCAACCCCAGCCCGTCCTCCCGCCCCTTCGCCAGGGAGAACTTCTTCACCACCTTCCAGAGCACCCGATCCACTCGATAGAAGGGGTTGAAGATCGCGTACGGATCCTGGAACACGGGCTGCACGTTCCGCCGGTAGTCGTCGTGCTCGGCCCGGGAGAGCTTGAAGATGTCCTTGCCGCCGTACGTCACGGTGCCGGACGTCGGCTTCTGCAGACCCAGGATGTTCCGCGCGATCGTGCTCTTCCCGCTACCGCTCTGGCCGACCAGGCTGACCAGCTGCGGCGGGTTCGATCGCAGGCTGAAGGTCGCGTCCTCCAGGGCGGTCAGGTATCCCCCGGCCGCGCCCCGTGCGTGGAAGCGCTGCTGGACCGACTGCAACTCGATCACCTTGTCGCTCATGAGGCCTGCCTTCCCGATCTGCCCAGCCGTGGGATCGAATCGATCAAGCTCTTCGTGTACTCGTGCTGCGGATTCTTGAACACCTGGTGGACGTCACCCACCTCGACCAGACGACCGTCGTACATCACGGCGACTCTGTCGACGAGTTGCGCGTGCACCCCCATGTCATGCGAGATCACCATGAGCGTGACGCCGAAGTCGCGGCGGAGGTCGGCCAGGCTCTGCAGGATCACTCGCTGGATCGTCACATCCAGCGCCGTCGTCGGCTCGTCGGCGATCACGAGGTCCGGCTCCAGTGCCACGCAGATCGCCATCAGCACGCGCTGCTTCATCCCGCCCGACAATTCG
Source organism: Kribbellaceae bacterium (assembly GCA_033851195.1). GTDB lineage: Bacteria > Actinomycetota > Actinomycetes > Propionibacteriales > Kribbellaceae > Kribbella. Next base: position 5,681 of record JAWWOY010000074.1, read on the forward strand.
TGCGGGTACATCCGGGCAACCCTCGGCTCCAGGCCCACTTGTGCCAGCAACCGCGGGATCAGCTCGGACAGTTCGGCCTTGCGTTGCGGCGCATGCTCGACGATGACGTCCTTGAACTGGTCGTACACCCGCATCACCGGGTTGAGCGAACTCATCGATCCCTGCGGCAGGTACGACAACGAGCGCCACCGCAGCGCGCGAAGCTCCGCACCCTGCACCTTCAGCAGATCCACCGGAGATCGACCGGCCGGCCGGAAGATGACAGAGCCGGCTGTCACCTGACCCGGCGGGCGCAGGAGGCGCAGCAGGGCGACGGCCAGCGTGCTCTTCCCACTGCCGGACTCGCCGGCGATGCCGAGGATCTCCCCGCGGCGGACCGACAGATCCAACCCGTCGACCGCCCGTACGTCGCCGCGGTTGGTGGAGTAGGTGACCTCGAGACCTGAGACGTCCAGAACGCTCTGCTCACTCACCGGCGACTCCCCTCAGCCGTGGGTTGTAGACCTCTTCCAACCCGATGTTGATCATGTTGAGTGCGGCGAACAGCAATGTGAGCAAGACGATCGGTACGACGAACATCGGCCAGGCGCCCAGGGTGAGCGCCCCGGTGTTGATCGCGTTGAAGATGATCTGGCCCAGGTCGATCACACCGCCGGGCCCGAGTCCGATCACCTCGAGCCCGACCAGCCCGAAGATCGCCCCGAGCGCCGAGGACGCGAACCCGACACCGATGAACGGCAACAGGTTCGGCAGCAACTCGGTCACGATGATCTCCAGGTCGTGCGCCTTGCTCACCCGGGCCAGATCGACGTACGGCCGGGAACGCAGGCTGAGCACCTGGGAGCGGATGGTCTTCGCGGCGAAGGGCCAGCTGAAGATCGAGATCATCACGCCGACCTGGAACAGACTCACGTCCTTCGCGTACGCCGACAGCGCGATCAGCAGCGGGAAGGTCGGGATCACCAGCAGGATGCCGGTGAAGGTCGACAGGATCCCGTCGATCCAGCCGCCCTTGTAGCCCGCGACGAATGCCACCAAGACGCCCACGACGGTGGAGATCACCCCTGCGATGGCGCCGATCTGGAGCGATACCGACATCGCGCTGACCACCATGGCCAGCACGTCGCGGCCGAACTGGTCGGTGCCGAACAGGTGCCCTGACGACGGGACCAGCCACTTGTCGTAGGCGGCCAGCTCGAGCGGGTCGGTGCCGTTGCCGATGGCGGACACGATGAGCGGGCTCACTGCGGCGATGAGCACCATCAGTGCGAGGATCACCAGACCCGTCGCGAGCCGTGGGCTGTGCCGGATCGTGTGCGCGATAGCTGTCAGAACTCTCATGCGCACCTCCTAACGCCAGTACTTGACGCGTGGGTCAAGCATGGGAAGCAGTAGATCCAGCAGGAGGACGGCGGTCAGCACCGAGAAGATCGCTATGTCCGTCACGCCGAGGATCGTGTTGAAGTCGAGCTGCTGGATCGCGGTGACCAAGGTCGTCCCGAGCCCCGGATAGTTGAAGAGCTGCTCCACCAGCACGTTCCCGTTGAAGATGAAGCCCAGCGAGATGCCGAAGGCGGTCACCTGCGGCAGGTAGCAGTTCCGCAGCGCGTAGCGGCTCAGGATGTGCCGCGGCTTGAGCCCCTTCGCCTCGGCGTACGTGAGGTAGTCCTCGCCCAGCACGGGAACCATCAGCATCCGGGTGGACAGGATCCAGCCGAACGCGCCGATGACGACGATCGACAGCCCGGGAAGCAGGCCGTATTTCAGCACACTCAGGACGAAGTCGGGTGACAGGCCTGGCGAGATCCTCGAGTCGTACGCCGATCGCGCCGGCAGCATCCCGAGCGTGTAGGCGAAGACATAGACGAGGATCAGTGCGACGAAGAAGAACGGCACGTGCGACAGGGCGATGGACAGGTTGGTCACCACAGTCGAGCCGAGCTTGCCGCGCCGCCACCCGGCGATGGCACCGACAACGATGCCGATGACCCAGGCAAGCACCGCGGAGATGCCGAGCAGCCCGATCGTCCACGGCAGCGAGTGCATGATCACGTCTTGCGCAGGCGTCGGGTAGTTGATCAGCGACGGCCCGAGGTCCTGATGGACGATCAGGTTCGTCATGTACTTCACGTACTGGACGAAGATGTTGCCGTCGAGGCCGAACTCCTTCCGGTACCGGGCGATGACCTCGACGCTGGCCTGCTGGTTGTAGACGTAGTTCTGCTGCAGCGTCTGGATCAAGGTCTGGACCGGGTCGCCCGGGATCAGCCGGAAGAAGAAGAACGCGATCGTCAGCGCGCCCCATAGCTCGACCAGGTACAGCCCGAAACGACGGATCGCGTAGCTCGCCAGGGGATGCGCCGACAGCCAGGCTCGTGGTCCACCGCCGGGTGGATCCCCGGCCGAGCCCTCAGCCGTGCGTTCCACGGCCGGGGCGGCTGTCACTTCGGCGCCTTCTGCCCGGTCGGCTTGAGCTTGCCGATGACGAAGATGAAGTGGGACCACCAGTTCAGCGGCACCTGGTAGAGGTTGTCGTCGGTCGGCCAGCCGGTCCAGAACGTCGTGTTGAAGAACGACGGGTAGCCGGTCTGGATCACCGGGATGAGCGGCAGCTTCTGGAAGTAGATCTCCAGCGCCTGGTCCAGCAGCGGCTTGGCCGCGGCACTGGTCGGGTCGACCTGGGACAGCTGCTTTGACAAGACATCCAGAGTCGGATCCTTGAACCGGGACTTGTCCTTGTCGACGGCGTTCGTCCCGATCTTCTTGGCCTTGCTGCTCTCCCAGTCGGTGTACATCTGCTCGGGATCGAAGGCCACGCCGGCCCAGGAGGAGTCGATGTCGAACTCACCGCGCTGGAACTTCTCGTCGTGCACGGAGCCGCTCAGGCTGCGCAGCGTCGTCGGTACGCCGACCTTGTTCAGCTCGGTCTTCAACAGGTTGCCGATCGCGTACTCCCCGCCGTCGACGGGAGATGGGGTGATGATCTCGAGGCTGACCGGCTTGCCCTTGTACATCCGCTTGCCGCCGGCCCCCTTCGGCGCGATCTCGTCGAGCAGTTGCGCCGCCTTGGCCGGATCGAACTCGAACTTGTACTTGGCGGCGAGCGCGTCGTTCTTCCATTTGTCGTTGCTCGGGTAGTCCGCCCAAAGATACTGAGCCGGCGGCACCTTGACCGGCCAGATCGAGTTGCCGATCTTCACCCGGTCGATCAGGTAGTTGATCGCCCAATGCATCTTCGACTCCGCGATGATGCCGCGGGCCGGATCGTTGTTCAGCCA